>CAYPMS010000125.1:0-389 GCA_964411655.1 uncultured Fibrobacter sp. | reverse complement strand
GACAGTTAAGTGAACGTTTGAATTCATACTCGATTTACAAATAAATCAGAATAGTTTCCATGATGTAGAATGGATTAAGACCCCTTCTATTATAGAGGGAATAACTTGGTTTGTTGCATTTATCAGAATAGTTTCCATGATGTAGAATGGATTAAGACCTGTCCACACCTCAACATGTACTTTGTAAATTTACAAATAAATCAGAATAGTTTCCATGATGTAGAATGGATTAAGACTCTCCTACTGCTGCGGGGAAGATGTACATATTTGCCAATATCAGAATAGTTTCCATGATGTAGAATGGATTAAGACGTTTTGAAAAAAACCAAAAAATAAGATGAAACTATCATAGATCAGAATAATAAACATTAAATAATATTTATTAACAC
>CAYPMS010000124.1:0-10855 GCA_964411655.1 uncultured Fibrobacter sp. | reverse complement strand
TGAACGAGCGCGAGCATACCACTTTTATCTTTTCTACCCACGATGCAAATGTGCTAAAATATGCCCGTAAGGTCATAAAGATCAAAGATGGCCTTATCGTGGAGGAGTAAATCATGAATCTCATAATAAAAATATCCTGGCGCAATATCATGCGTCATAAAGGCAAAAGTATAGTAATCGGGGTAATCCTTTTCCTTGGTGCACTTCTTATGACCATAGGCAATGGAGTCATTTCCGGCATGGACAGAGGCATGCAGAAAAATATTGTTGAAGGGTTTACAGGAGATGCACTGATTATTTCAGAAAAACAGGAATCGGATGATGTTTTAATGGAAATGATGGGAAAAGCGGTCGCACCCATCGAAAATTTTAAACAGATCGATTCTGCGCTTGCAAAACTCCAATATATAAAAAAGAGACTTCCTGTCGGTAAAAATTTTGCGATGGCCCTTAATTCTGAAGGAGCAATAGCGGATGGGGTGTTTGTCCTTGGGGTAGATTTCAGGCAGTACCGGGATTTCTTCGGAGATAATCTCAAACTTATCGAGGGTCGCTTTCCAGAAAAGATTAACGAACCATTTGCATTGATTCCTACAGGATGGCGTAAACAATATGGTGAATATTACAGTGTCATTCTTACCCCTGAGGATTGTAAACCAGACACATCTACTTTAGGGAAAGAGATTCTGGAGCGGATTAATGACATGCAGATTCATCATGATATAGTATATATGGGGATGAATACCGAAAACACCACAACCGATATACGAGTGCCAGTCAATGCTATTGTAAAATACCTATCACTAAATACCATCTGGGGAATGTTTCCGATCCTTGACATCGAATCATACAGGGAGTGTCAGGGCTATTTCAGTGCAAAAGATAAGGTTGCAGACATTAAGAAAGAGGATGAGTTGCTCCTGTCTGCATCATCCGAATCCATAGATGACATGTTCAGTGGCGTTGATATGTTCGAAACAAAGGACAAAGGCAGGGATGCTGTTACCCTTACAGAAGGGAGCCTGGCGTCTGTGAAACAGGAGCGTGAAGAAGATATCGATTTGAATGATGGTACTTTCAATATGATACTGCTTCGGTTTGCCGATAAGGCCAACCTTGAACAGACAGTAAAAATATTAAACAAGGATCTTTCAGAGCTTAATCTGGGGGTAAGGGCGATTACCTGGAAAAAAGCAGCCGGAATAATAGGATCGATGGCTGTGCTTATAAAGACATCATTGTTTGTGTTTGTAATGTTTCTGTTTTTTGTGGCCATCATAATTATTGTCAATACGCTGTCGATGGCCGCTCTGGAGCGAACCAGCGAGATTGGTATGATGCGTGCGGTGGGAGCCAGAAAGAGTTTCATACGGATGATGTTTCTGGGTGAAACTGCTGTTCTTTCAGCAGTTTTTGGTGGTGCAGGAATCGTTCTGGGAATCATAATTGTAAATGTTGTTGCGGCATTTAACATTTCTACTAATAATGATATGGTGCAACTACTGTTTGGCGGTGATACATTCAGGCCGTTTCTCTCTTTATTGGATATTGGACTTGCACTGATCCAGCTTGTAATTGTAACGCTTATTGCGGTTATATACCCGATCTGCATAGCAAGCAATATAAGGCCGCTGGATGCCATTTCAAGGGAATAGGAGCAGATATGCTACAGATAATAAGTATAAGTTTAAGAAATCTTGTTCGCCAGAAGCGTAGAAATATCCTGTTGGGTGTAGCCATTGCTTTTGGCACATTGGTACTTGTTCTGGCCAATGCATTTTCTCATGGTATTTCAAAAGTGTTATTGGAAAGAATTGTAAGATACACAAACGGGCATGTTGCTATCTCCTATGTACGCAACGGAAATGTGATGTCCCAGGTTTTCCATGATGATGTGAAAATTCGTGAAGCGATCAAGGCCGTTGCACCATCAGACGCCCGCGCTGAAGAGGCTGTAGGGGTTTTCGGCAGGGCTATTGGCAATGGTGTTGCAGATAATGTGTATCTTGTCGGGGTAGACCTGTCTAAAGATATAACAGAAAAAGAAGTAAAGGAATTTGAATCCAATTTTAAAATGATTGAGGGATCTTTTGACAGACTTAAAGATACTGCTGTGGTGGGCTATCCTGTTTGTCTGTCAAAGCAAAAAGCAGATTATCTGAAGCTCAAAATGGGCGATGTGTTGAGGGTGCGTTTTAATACTGTGAGAAATCAGGCCAGCAGCGCGCAGCTAACGATTGTTGGAATTTTCAAACCATCCAATGTGTTTATGTCTATGCCGATCTTTCTCAACCTCGAACATGCACGTTTTCTTGCCGGATATGGACCACACGACATCGCATCTTTTCAGGTGAACATGGATAATCCTCAGCTCAATGCAAAGAAAGTGGCTAATGGTATCCATGCAAGAATAAAACCTGGTCTGGCGGTGATACCGGGAAAGGGAGAAAACAATGGGTATACAGCCGATATGCTGACCCTTGGTTTCCGTACCGATTCTGCATCTTTGTCGGTGATGCAAAAAAATATTACGCTCGAACAGGGAGACAGTGCATCTGCGTTTGTATATAACGGGGTAATCCTTTCTCACTCTCTTGCAAAGCAGAGCAACTGGAAAAAAGGTGATACAATACGTTTCAGCTGGACGGGCAAATACGATACTGTCGGTAATTTTACCAGATTTGTTGTTACAGCAATTGCAGACAGTAGCTCGCCGCTTCCCCAAAAAAGCATTCTTGTTAACGAGCGGGAATTTTACCGCGCCTATTACAACCCGTTGCCATCGGTGCCCGATCCGATGTGGCAGGAGAATCTCCCAGATTCGATTCACCCTCTTTATACAGCCCTGGCACCGGAGTATATGCTGATGAAAAGGTGTAATACAACAGATGAATTCACGAAAATTTTCAAGGAGATGGGCCGTTCAAAGTATAAAGGAATTATGGTCAGTGTACAATCGATGTACGAAACTGCCTCAGCGGTTTTGAACGTTGAATTTGCATTGAATCTTATTACACTTGCTGCCGGAATGATACTCTTTTGTATTATACTTATTGGTGTGGTCAACACGCTTCGAATGACCATAAGAGAGCGGACCCGCGAGATTGGTACTATGCGGGCAATCGGGATGCAGAAGAAAGATGTTCTTACGATGTTTCTTCTGGAAACCGGATTTCTGGCATTTTTCGCCTCAATCGTCGGAGCGATTCTGGCCTTACTGGTTATGTATGGTCTTTCTTCCATTACTATCGATGCGAGTGACAATCCCATGGGTATGCTGTTAGTCGAAGGGCATCTTTACTTTGCTCCCACACTGGCAGCAGTAGTCTCCTATATAGTGTTTATCATAGGGATCACAGTTTTTACTGCATTTTTTCCGGCAAGGAGTGCAGCCGCCATGATTGTATCAGATGCTTTAAGGCACGTCGAATAACAAAGAAAAGGAAAACAGGATGAAAAAATATTTTTTTGGATGTATGATTCTTGCAGCTGTTAATATAGGTGCAGTCACAGTAGATTCACTGCTTGGCGAAGTAGAAAAAAGGACCGAAATTACCACCGATGCCCAGGCAAATGTAACTCTTACACAACAGAAAACCAGCCAGGGTACAAAAACCATAAAGATGGTCTGGTACAGACGGGACTCCGATGATGCATTTATGATCGTTATGATTGCTCCGGAATCTGAGAAAGGAAACGGTTATCTTCGTATGGGAGAGAACTTCTGGATGTATCGAAAAAATACCAGAACTTTTCAGCATGTCAATCGTGATGAAAATATAGGCGGCTCTGATGCACAAGCCGATGACTTCGAAAAACGCAAATTGACCGAACTCTATGCACCGGTTGTTGATAAAGACGGAAAAGAGGTCCTTGCTGAAGAGATGCTGGGCAATATTGCGGTTTACCGGTTTGAAGTCAAAGCAAAAGTAAATGATGTCGATTATCCCAAAAAGATCTACTGGATTCGCAAAGATAACAGCCTTGTTTTAAAAGAGCAGTCTTTTGCTCTGTCGGGCTCTCTTATGCAGACCGCTTATTATTTAAAGTACAGCCTGGTAGATAACAGCTATGTTCCTGTCAAAATGATGTTTGTCGATGAGTTTGAGAAAGGCAATAAAACCATTGTGGAGATTTCCGGTATCTCCACCAAAGCACTTGATGACAAGCTGTTTACCAAAGCATATCTTGAAAACCTGAGTAAATAAACCATGAAAAACAACAATCTGTTTTTATTCTTGCTGCTGTTTTGTGCATCGGTTGCTGCACAGCTGGATGAGTTAGATGAATATGCCCTATTCAGCGACACTGCGATGATTGTGGTGCATGATACGGACGCCGTAACTGTAGAAAAGGAAAGTGTGACTGAAAAGCTGCGCACCAATATTGGTGGAGAGATCACAGGTGCTTCGGAAATCGTGACAACAAGAAAATTTACCGATGAACCAGGACTGGACAACACTTTTATGCTGAACCGTCTTGTCGGTTCGGTAACACTGGATTCCCGCCTCCAGAATGACACCAAAGTATTCGGTAATCTTGAGGTCAATTACTTTCCGGGTTTCGACACTTCAAATGTTATGTATCGAGCTTCCGGAATTGAGGACAACTACTCGCTTTATCTGCGAGAATTTTTTATGGATTTCAACTTTAATCGCAGCATCTATTTCAGAATCGGAAAACAGGTGTTGCAATGGGGAAGATGCTACTTCTGGAATCCAACCGATCTTATTAATGTGGAAAGAAATAGCTTTGTAGAAAAGATAGGTTCACGTGAAGGGGTCTATGGCGTCAGGCTTCATATGCCATTCGGTACAATCGCGAATCTCTACTCTTTTATCAATATTCAATCTGCAAATCGTATCGACAGCATCTCCGGAACAGTCAAATTCGAATATCTTCTGGGAAGAAACGAAATGGCCCTTTCGGTCTGGGGAAAAAGAGGAAAACCGGTGGTGCTGGGTTATGATATCTCAACCAGGGTTTGGGATCTGGATGTCAAGGGTGAAATAAGCATTACTGCCGGGGGAGATTTTCAGGCGAGTATAAGACATCAGGACAGTTCTTTATTTGTGGAAGCATTAAATAGTGGTGTCACTCCGCGCTTAAGTCTTTCGGTGGGGAAATCATTTGGTTTCATGGGATTTCCAAATGCATTGATGATCAATCTGGAAGGGTATTACAACGGTGGCGGTTATAAAGAAAACATGTTCAGGGATACTTCCAGATATGTGGTACATGCCGATCGATTCAAGTCCTTACCTTATGAAAAGAAACTAAGGGCCACAAAAACCGAGGTGCTTCTTGAGGGTAATCTGTACGAACCTAACTACCATTCCCGTTATTATGCGGCATTGTTTGTTAATATCAGCCGTTTATTCTTAAGTGGGCTTAGCTGCAATCTGGCTGGAATTGTCAACATCGAACAGGCTTCATCGATGGTTTACGGATCATTTTCATACGCTATGCTTAACAATGTAACTTTAAGTACCACTCTAATCGGTTATATTGGTGAGAAGAATACGGAGTATACGCTGTTTGATCAGTTGTTCGGGTTGAGAATTTTGGCTAGTGTTGCTTTTTGATTTGAGGGGGTTGCTGCATTACTATGGGAGAAAAGGCAGAGATCGCAGGTAGCCGCCTTCCGTTCAAACTCCGTAGAAGATTACTGAGTACGCACTCTACAGTGTTGTGGTATGGAGGGGTGGAGGCAGGCAAAGGAAAACGCGCGTTTAAATCTAATATACAGGGGATTAATTCAGGTCCAAACTGACAAGACTGTTGTTTGCTCCGGTAAGCCCTTCCACCTGACAATTACTTCGATGAGTCCTCACCCTTTGTCACTTCGACTGGTCTTCGAGGAGAAGTCTTTTCATTGAGGATAATTGCTGTTCTTTTCTTGTTTGGAATTTAAGACTTGTGATTTGGTGTCTGAAATTCCAAATCACAAGCTGTTTTTTGCAGTAATCTCTATCGTGCTATGGTCGAATGGAGCCGGAAGATCCTCAACTATTGTTCGCTGCTTTTCCATAATAGCAGTGTGTCTTTACCACCGATTTCCTGTCTGCTCCCTTCCAAAGCCTCTTCGCTCAGAAGCTGTGTGATTTCTTCGAGCACATTACTGTACGATTCAATTTTTTTGTACTCCTGGTCAAAAGCCGCCTGCACTGCCTGGCTGAAACTCATTCCTTCAGTCCAGTTTCGTAAAAAATAGATTGGTGAAAACATTGAGAAGGTGTTTTGCTCATTCGCACCGTTTACCGCATATATACCTGCCCGCTCCCATGTCTCGATCATGTAAGAACCGTAACAGCAGGTCTGGTATAGTGCACGTGGACAGACTGAGCGACTGATAATGCTGTCGACGAATGCATTGAGGTTGTAGAATTGATCTGCGAACCAAACCGATGCCCCTCCGTTAAAAATATTCAGTCCACCATGCAGGTTAAAGATCATATCCACTGTATAACCACTTCTGCACAGTATGGTAAGGGAATCGAGCACTGCTATTTCAGTGGCGGCATCATCAGTGAGAGAAATAATTTTGGAATAGAAGGGCTGGGCTGTTTTGGTTAATTCATCGATCTGCCAGTCCTCACCGAACTGATCGATGACTTCATCAAGGGAGAGGTTATCGGGAATATCCTGGGGGCGTATTTGGAAAACATCGGCCAAAATAGTCTTAATCTCCGTTTGGAAATAAGTATATCCAGACGACATCAATGGGTCTATGGAGTTATTGTTCTCGATGACGATCAGAAGCGCTTCTTTTCCTGTTTTAGTATTAGAGGGAGACACTGGGTTTTCTTTGTTACATCCATAAAATAAAGCAGCAACCAATGCCATTGCCAGCATCGAAAATGATTTCTGTCTCATAATACCGGGTGCTCCGTTCTGAAGTAAATTATTGATATTTGTAAAAAAAACTATTATCAAGAAAAGCAAATACCTGAACAAAATAAATCATGGTTATCAAGAGTGAAATGTTACTCTTGAGTTCATTATACAAGTGTGTAGTTCACTATTTGTAGAGATGCTGCTGAAAAAGTTGTCAAATCACACATTTTTTTGTCACATCATCTCTTCTCTTTTTAATGCGGAAGATGTCTACAGGATGAGGCTTCTGGAAAAAGAACGGAAGAAATCTGTAATTTTCTGCAGATGATTATATAATGAAAATAGCATAAATTGCAGAAGTATTGCATGTTTTGCTGCTGGTAAAGTGATCTTAGTTGAGTAAACAAATTAGCGTTTACAGAAAGGGTGTATCCATTATTCTGGTAATAGAGCATGGAAAGCGGTTCCTTTATCTGTTTCTGTTTCGAACCATATTTTCTCTTTACAGGTTAATAATTTTTCTGGAGCTGTGAAGACCGATACCCGTTCCGCCCCATTTCCCGACTGCCTGGTGCATCCGTTACTGCTGAATCATTCGTTACTATACCAATTCTTATTCCTGGAGATCTTTTTTTATTTTGTCATATTCTTCTTTGTTTATTTCTCCGCGTGCATATCTTTTTTTCAGTATGTCCAATGGTGTATCAGTTTTCAGACCAGCCGAGGTGCGTTCATCTCTTTGATTTTGGATGGTTTTGAAAACCCATAGCAGGATAGCAATAAAAAGAACAGTCCAGAAAATCATCATTAGAAATCCGCCTCCCCACCCAGCATGGCCAAATCCGCACATTTTTTATGCTCCGCTATTTAATTCCAGAAAAGATTTGCATCATATTGAAGTGGCTTTTACTATGGAGATGCAAAAGTGAAACCATAATGTAAAATGTCGGCATGGGGTATCCCTATCAGGCTCACAAATGTAATTTGACCCTAATATTCAGATTCGGATTGGGAAAAGATATGAACACAAATATTGAAATGAATTTATACTCGCAAATAGGCAATGCCTTGATTTGGTTATCATTTATTATCAGTTCCAGTTATCAATGAAAGTACACTATACCAGGCTGTTACGGTACACGCATTGTATCTCCTCTTAGTATGGTTTTTCCTGCTTGAAACAGTCTGTATCGGACATACCCATTTTTCCGCCAAAAGAACCAGATATCCACAATACACTGAACCGAAACCGTTTTGAGCTGAAAATATAAAAAACAGTTGTTGACATCGATTTTTGCTAATACTATTTTAAAGCTTCCTTTTTTGCGAGAGTAGCTCAGTGGTAGAGCTCCACCTTGCCAAGGTGGCTGTCGCGAGTTCAAATCTCGTCTCTCGCTTGAAATTTTTGGGGTTTCCCTTTTAATAGTGGAAACCCTATTTTTTATAAAGCCCGAAAAATTCTCAGGGCGGCATAGCCAAGTGGTAAGGCAGAGGTCTGCAAAACCTTTATCCCCAGTTCAAATCTGGGTGCCGCCTCCAATCCTTCCTCTAAACCCATACTCTTATATCAGTTCCGATGTTTTCTTTGTAATTTTTAGCAATATCTGGCGGTTATGAAATTTCAAAGCTTAAGCATCAAATCCTAAACGGTTCCCTCTAATTGGATAGCTCCACTAGTTACTTTTCACTTTTACCTTATTTATACTATTTTTGCATTCCAATTCGCATCAAAAGGGGTATTGCTGATGAGTGATTTGTACCGTTTCGGGGTTTCACTGGATAAATCTCTGATAGAGTCTTTCGATAAAATCATACAGGCAGAAAATTACCAGAACCGTTCTGAGGCAATCAGAGATCTTATACGTGAGAAACTGGTACAGAAAACATGGACTCAGGGAGGGATGGTTGCAGGAGCAATCGTTATGACCTATGATCATCATAAGCGGGAACTGGTAAACCGACTCTTAGATATCCAGCACGATCATCATGATATAATAATCTCCACTCAACATGTTCATCTCGACCACCACAACTGCCTGGAAGTCATCGCTGTAAAAGGGAAAGCCCGTGTAGTGGAACTATTGGCCAACAGTCTTAAATCCCTGGTCGGTGTCAAACATGTGAGCCTTTCCATCTCATCTGCAGGTGAAGATACCCAGATCCAATGACAATCTTTATACCTTTCCTCCATTGAAAAGGCCTTCTGATCTCCGGTGGAATTGACTTACTTAAATTGGCTCTCACTTGCCGGATCTTTGCCAACAAAAAAGAAAGGAGCGGTTTGTGTCAGGCCATAGTTTTGAAAGCTATACCGATGTTAGCTTATTTTGTAAAAAGCATTCCGGATAAATCTTTTTTAAGCATGAAAAAAACAGTACACATATAATAGAATTTATAAGGAATCTCAGCAGTTTTTCAGGATGGCAGGGATAATTTAAGTCATTACTCTTGTACCTTTTATTACACTGTATTTATTTCTGTATAAATAGAAGGGTGGCACAGTTGAGAAAAGTAATTTTGTTTTTTTGTGTAATGATAAGTTATCAGATAGCCAGCGCTCAGGTATATAACAGCGCAGGAACACTTCGGCCTGGAAGATTTTCTCTTGGGATCGCTCCCATCTTTTTTGTCGATAGAGGTGATGACATTGGGCTGTTTCTGCATGGTGGAGTAGGGATTACCCGAGGCATGGATCTCTCTTTGAAATTTCGTTTAAATAATAATGATACCTATTTTGGCGGTGATTTTGAATTCGCTCTTTTAAAGGGAATGCCCTCATTATCGTTGGCTGCAGGGATGCATGCGTACGACAAAATGGGTATCGATATGACTTTTAACCTCTCTTTCCCTATCCGTAGAATCGCTTCTCTGTATGGTTGCCTGGATCTGGATGTGGAATTCAAAGATCATGAGACCAATTTTCCTCTGTGGGGTGTTATCGGTTTTGAATTGATGGCCAGAAGGCATCTGGGTATATTGATGGAGATCGATATCGGAATAACCAAATGGGCACCCAACATGTTTGGAATAGGTCTGTGTGTGTATTTTTAAAGTTCAGAGGGGAGTAAAATACCACAAGGGTATCGAGGTTCAGATCTCTTTATTTCGATATTCGTTATTTTTTACCCGATATTCGATATTTTTTTGTCTTTTCTTCAAACAAACGATCCTTCCCTGACTTTACTCTCGCCTCTTGCGATCTCTTCAAGCATTTCTCCAAAGGTAAGATCATCAAGCTGTGAGGAATCACTCTTGCCAAGCTGCTTCATCAGTGTATCAACGTAGTCTCTGGTAAAGTCATCAGGGGAGATGGGAATCTTTCGGTTCTGGTTATCTATCGCTTCCATTATATTGCGTACAGGAATATTGGAGAAATCATGGGTTGGCACGAAGCCTTCGGTTCCTCCCACCTGGTGAAGAAATTTCTCATGAATGAGCCATCTGAGAATTCCTAATGTTTGCTGTTCGGTGAGATCGTACTTTTTGCTGAGTTGTTCTACCGACGGAGGAGGTTTTTTTCCTGCGAAACAAATGACGCAGTCAAGAAGAATCCTGAATGTAAAATAGGTCTTATAATCACCTACACGCCGGTCCCAGCGTCGTTTAGCCCGCAAAAGTGGACGAAAATTCTGTATGACATAACCGATCTGTGCTCCAGTGAGGATAAAAATGGCAGCAAGGAAAAGTGATAATAAAAAAAGCGGCAGTATTGCTATTGTTCCATACATGGTTTGCGTCTGCATGGAAAATTGTACATAGGTGGCAAAACTCCAACGTTCAAATTCAAATAAGATTGCAGCGATAAGCCCTCCGGTCAGGGCTGATTTAAAATGTACTTTGGTATTGGGAACAAGCCATATAAGGGTGGAAAATGCCATGGTCATAAGAATAAATGGCACCAGATCGAGCATAAACTTGCCACTAAGATCAAAATTGAGAGCAATCTGTCTTCTTAACTGAATCGAGGCGAAAAAAAGTATCGGGCTGTAGATTACAACCATCGTAAATGTCCGCAGCC
>CAYPMS010000123.1:0-10879 GCA_964411655.1 uncultured Fibrobacter sp. | reverse complement strand
AAAATAGCTGTATAATTGGGGAAAGATCCGAACCATGGATTCCAAAAGCCATTCCCTGATGTTTGATAATTTTTCAGTTTTTTCGATGATACGCGCATTTGGCCCGGAGCCGGTGATTTTACGCAAATAAGAGAGTGCATCCAGATATCCACCCAGAGAATCAACCAGACCCAGTGCTTGCGCCTGTCTGCCAGTAAAGATTCGGCCATCTGCAAGATTTTTAATTGAATCACGGTCGATTCCTCTGGCTCTGGCTACATCATCGATAAACTGATTGTGTGTATCGTCCAGCAGAGACTGGAGAATCTGCTCTTCACCAATAGTCATCGCACGATAATTATTTGCAATATCCTTGAATTTACCAGCTTTCAGTATTCGCATCTGAATACCAATTTTATTAGCCAGATCTTTGTACAGGGGAACGGTCAAAATCACTCCGATACTTCCGGTTAAAGTTCCCGGATCAGCAAAGATGCATTTAGCAGGGCTGGCAATGTAATAGCCTCCGGAAGCCGCCAGATCTCCCATGCTCACAACCAGTGGCTTGTTTTCTTCCTTTATTCGCAAAATCTCTTTATAAATCTCCTGTGAGGGAGCAGTTGCTCCGCCAGGAGAATTTATTTTTACCAGGATTCCCGCAATACTCTTATCGGTCCTGAAAGCATTCAACTGTTTAACTATGCTCTCAGAATTAAAAATAACCCCTTCGATTCGCACTAACCCCAGTCTTTTAAACGAAGCTGACGGGGTGACTTTGGCCGGAACTCCGGATAAAAGTACCAGGCCTATTATGACAGGTAAAAGCAGTATTATCACAATCAGAATGCGCTGAAGATTTTTCACATCTCACCTGCTCGTACGACTTTTATGATATCACCGGGCATCAGAACCGAATCGGGTCTCAAATTGTTGTGCTTATATAAATTCTGCACTGAAATCCCAAACGCGTTTGCTATTCTCCATAGATTATCCCCCTCTTCGACTTCATAAAATACTACAGAAGATTCCAGAGCAGATGATTTTCTTGAAGTATTAGATGGGATAAGCAGTGTGTCTCCCGCCTTGATAACAGATGTTTCAGAAAGATTGTTCAGGCTGCGAAGATCCTGAACAGAAACTGAAAAAATCCGGGAAATACCAAAGAGTGTTTCTCCAGCAGAAACCTGATATTTCATTCCTTTGTAATTTGTCGATGGCTTTTGCGGAGAAGGCATGCTCTGAGAAACTGAATCCTGTCTTTTTTTTACAACAAGGATACCATCTGCGTAAATTATTGGTTTTTTACTATCCAGATTATTAAGCAGAATCAGTTCATCGACACTCATTGCAAATTTTCTGGCAATAGAGGAGGGGGTATCTCCAGGTTGAACCCTGTATTCCATATGCTCTTCAGAGAGATTGGGTTTGTTACTCTTTTTTTCCGATGAGTTAATCGGGTTCTGGTAAAGTGTCAATAATTGACCAACTCTTATTCCGGCATCATCATTTAATTTATTCCATGTACAAATCTGATCTGGAGAAATCCCGAAAAGTTCAGAAATTTTCCACACCGAATCTCCGGCTTTTACCTGGTAGATGATTTTCTGCCCATTTTTTATCAGAGGATCTTCTGACGGCGTCTGCTTTTTAGCCAACTGTTCATTAATTCCATCACCCGCAGTTGGGCTGCCCACAGGTATGGGGATAAAAAGATATTTGCCAGCAATGATATTGTTATTTTTCAGCCGGTTTATGGATCTGATCGGCTCGGCTGGCACCTTGAAACGTCTGGCTATACTGCCAATGTTATCACCCTTTTGGATCTTATACCTGTACCATTTAACTTTTTTGGAATCTGGAATGGTTGCATGAAAATCTTTAAAAGCCTGAGAATAACCACTGGGGAGATAGAGAAGAACATCACTCATGTCCGGTGGAGTACACCAATGAAGAATATGAGGATTGATTTTACGCAAAGTGTCATAATCAATTCCGGTTCCTTCTGCAATATCTCTCAAGTCCAAACATTCGCTTATTCTTACGGTATCAAATAGAAAAGTAGCTGTATCTGTGGGCCGGTCCAGATTGAAACAGGAAGGATTTTTCGCTATTGTAAGTGCTGCAAGAAAAAGCGGAACGTAGTTCATTGTCTCACGAGGCAGGTTCAGATCCCAGTAATTTCTGCTGTTGCTTCGGTTAATCGCTCTGTTTAATCCACCTTCACCACAATTGTAGGCTGCAAGGGCCAGATGCCAGTCATTAAACTCCTCGTACAGCTTTTTAAGATAGCGGGCTGCTGCGACAGTCGATTTCAGCGGATCACGCCTCTCATCCAACCAGTAATTATTCCTTAACCCGTAGGTTTTTCCTGTGGAAGGTATAAACTGCCAAATACCTGAAGCATGAGCACGTGAATAGGCTTTAGGTCTGAAACCGCTTTCGATCAGAGGAAGATATGCCAGGTCCTCGGGGAGACCGTACTCCGCAATGATTTTTTTCATGATAGCCAGATATTGGCTGGCCCTGGGAATCCAGTTATCAATAGTGGTTTTACGGTTTTTATAGTAATAATAAGTAGCGCGTAAAACACGTTCGTTCCACACCACAGGCATATTGTAAAAGGTCGATTTCCCACAGAGCATACTTTGCATGAAAGAGCTGTCAGAAGCAAAACTGATCGAATCCAGCGCTTTAAACATCTTCTGGTCATTGACCAGCGTTATGATCTCTTCAGGAATCTGAAATTCCTCAGGCATGATCTCGGTGTAAATTTCTACGACTTCGTTCAAAAAGATCTCATAAGAAATGGAATCGGAACTGAGCAGCCCTGCTGTCTCGATAACGATTTTTAAGATGGAATCAGCTTCATTAAAATTCTTCTCCTCACAGAGCTTTCTGGCAGTATTAATCAGCTCTGTTAAATTGCTGATACTGTCATTAAATTCCTCTTCTGAAATGACCTGTGGGGCCTCTGTATCGGTGATGATGCTAAGAGTGTCAGATTTCTCTGTGGAGATGTTTTTTTTAGAATATCTGGTAGTGGCACAACCTGTGATTATTAAAAGTATCCCGCTGGTTAGAAAAATGCGAAAAAAAAAGCAGAGACTCTCTCTCACCAATAACCCTGTAAGCATGAAAAATGTTATTGCGAAAATTGTGACAATTTAGTTTGTTTGTTCTTATAGCGGTTAAATTATATCATGGTATATAGATAAGTGCAAATTATTCTCAGGGGAACTTACCCTAATACTGCTTGTCTGGATATTATCGGCTGGAGCTTGATTTTTATCCCATCGGTGAAAAGAGACCCTTTGCGGTTTCTGCATTCACTTACTGCACTCCGGATATCTTCCTTAAATCTCTTAATATCGGAGCCGCAATAATTTACAAAAAATCTGGTTTTCTGTGAACATTGCTGATATTGAGAGCACCGGGTACAGGACACTTTTAAAAATTGCATCTCGATCTCCTGTTAATGGTTAGTTACCAGTGTTTCGGGTATGTATAAAGTATAATCAACAATGGGTTGTGTGTCAATGCAAAAATTGCCCAAGTTATTGTAGTGAAGCGCTTAGCCGTTGAATTGATGGAAGTTAAGAGATTCAGTTGATGTAGCAAAAGGAAGGCGGAGAGAATCCGAATTATGGCTTAGCTCTTTTGCATAAAAATTTGCACCTTAGGAGACCGAAAAGAGAATCAGTCCGATGCTTTCAGTGTAGAATGCAAGTTTAAGCAGGGGGGGCTATCCCTGCTCAAATCAGGCCATTCGTGCTTGTTTTGGCTGTAAGCCGGTTCCCCATAAAGTAATTGCATGGGTGGGACAGATATGAAGGCAATTTCCACAGCCAATACATTTTTCCTTATTCACAACATGGCGCTGCCCTTTTTCTCCGGTTATTACTCCAGGAACAGGGCAAACTTGGACGCACAATCCGCATCCATCACAGTTTGTGTCGATGTTGGCCTTGGAACGGATTTTTACCAGATCTGTGAAACAGCCGGAAGGACATTTATAAGCTGCAGTGATAAAATTTTCCTCTTTGGAATAATCAAGCACAGGAAGGTTATTGTCCATTGTAATCGCACCTGAGGGAGTAGCTTTTATACATAAAGTACAGGCAGTACAACCAACAGAACAATACTTTTTAACTTTGGCACCTCTGTCATGATTGGAACAGGCAAGGAAGATCTTGTGTACTTTGGGAATCATGGAGATTATTTGTCTGGGACAACTCTTAACGCATTTGCCGCATCCGGTACATTTTTCAGGATCTACTTCGGCAATCCCGTTATCATTGATGAAAATGGCATTAAAGGGACAGGCCCTTACACAGGTCCCTAATCCCAGACACCCATTCTGACAGATTTTTGAGCCATTACCGATTATTATCGCTGCATTACAATCCTGAATTCCATTGTAGACGGCGCGTTCTGCAGCTTCCTTGTGCCCGCCTTTGCAATGTACCACCGCCATCTGTGGTTCTTCAGTGGAAGCGGTTATGCCCAGCAGATCTGCAATAGCATGGGCACATTTTGCTCCCCCCGGAATACATCCATTTGGTGCAGCTTTCCCTTCTGCAACTGCTTTTGCGAACCCGCTGCACCCAGCATAGCCGCAGGCACCACAATTGACGTTGGGAAGAATATTCAGGATCATTGGTATTCTGGGATCAACATGTACAAAAAGCTTTTTGGAAGCAATACCTAAACCTACTCCCAGAAATGCCCCAATAGAACCTACTATGATTAAAGGAATAATAATATTCACATCATCCTCCAACAGATGAGAAGAAGTTCAGACCGGCAAATCCCAGAAATGACAGCGCCATCAATCCCGCGGTAATAAAAGCAATAGGGAGGCCTTCAAGGCCTTTGGGTATATTGGAAAATTCCAGCTTCTCCCTTAATCCGGCCATTAAAAGCAATGCCAGCATGAATCCAACCCCTGACATCACACCATTCAACAGACTCTCAAAGAAAGTAAAAGGTTCACCGGTATAGGTGTTTACTCCGGTGTTAATAAGTGCCACTCCAAGTACAGCACAGTTTGTGGTGATAAGAGGCAGATATATTCCAAGCGCTTCATATAAAGATGGAGAATATTTCTGCAGAGCCATTTCTACCAATTGTACCAAAGCGGCTATTACCAAAATGAAGATGATCGTTTGCAGGTAGACTACATCAAATGGAATTAGAATAAACCGGTTTATCACCCAGGTGAAGCTGGAGGCTATTACCATCACAAAAATGACAGCCATTCCCATTCCGGTGGCACTGGAAAGTTTCTTGGATACGCCAAAAAAAGGACATAGACCCAGAAACTTGGAAAGAATAAAGTTGTTTATAAAAACTGCACCGATGGAAATTGAAATAATATTGGCAATGTTACTCATGCTTTTGCATCCTTCCTGCGATTACCCAGATACCGGGCAAGTGCCATGACTGCAGCAATGGTGAAAAAACCACCCGGAGCCAGTATAAAAACGGTCATGGGATCGTAACCCGGGAAAAAATTTAATCCCAGAAGTTTATTACTTCCCAAAATCTCCCGGATAATACTGAGAATACAAAGGGAGGCAGTAAAGCCTAAACCCATCGCTATGCCATCAATGAGGGATTTAAATGGGTTGTTTTTTGAAGCATAAGCTTCAGCCCTGCCCAGAATAATACAGTTAACCACTATCAGCGGAACGAATATTCCCAATTGCTTATCAAGCGCGGGGAGATAGGATTTCATAAGCAACTGGACCATTGTCACAAAGGCAGCGATTACGACGATGAAGCAGGGAATTCGAACCTTGTCAGGAATTCCTTTGCGAATGATCGATATTATGACATTTGAACAAGCCAGCACAAATGTCACCGCCATACCCATTCCAAATCCGTTTTGAACAGAGGTGCTGGTTGCCAGTGAAGGGCACAGACCCAGTACCAGAATCAGAAGCGGATTTTCAGTGATTATTCCTCGCTTTAATTCTTCTTTGAGCATATTAACTTCCCCGTAAAGCATTCAGATAAGCACGGGCCTGTTTTTCAAGTCCGGCAGTTATTGCTCTGGTTGAAATTGTGGAGCCGGTTATTGCAGTAATACTGTTCTGAGACAACAGTTCACTGCGTTTTTTATTGTCGAGTTTATGCCATTCACCAGTTGTTTTGTCAATTTTTATCGCTTTGGTAATATCAATTCCTTCGAATTGTCTGGTGAACCACCTGAGACCTTCCTCTTTTTTACCAAATAAACCATTCCAGATATACTTTCTGGAGATGCTCTCAGAGACCCGTGCTCCTAATCCCGGTGTCTCGGATTGTTCAAGAATATTCATCCCCACTACTTTTCCATCTTCGGTTATACTGACCAGAAACTGGATATTACCAGCATACCCTCTGCTGGAGATTTTGAATGCATAAACCGTCTGCTTCTCATTTTTTGCAATCCAGTATTGCGATGGACAGCCTGAAGAACTGCAATGCATTTCAGTAATTTCGCTGTTTGAGGGCATTATTTGCTGCAGGGCGCTTTTTTCGGCAATCTGTTTCTGCTCCAGAATACGATCTTTTGTTTTGGAGTTTGTGAATGCGATTGCCAGTGCTGCAGTTAATGAAACAATAGTAAGTACAACCGTTAATTTAACAATATCACCCACGTTTGTTCACCTTTCCATAAATTGACGGTCTGGTGTATCTTTCAATCAAAGGAACAAAAAGATTCATGATCAGTATGGAATAGGAAACCCCTTCAGGGTATCCACCAAATTTCCTTATAATAAAGGTCAGTACCCCGCATCCCAATGCAAAATAAACTTTCCCCCCGGGAGTTATTGGTGAAGTAACCATGTCGGTAGCCATAAAGAAAGCACCCAGAAAAAGCCCGCCCGAAAGAATCTGGAACAGCGGGATTGTAATTGCTGTCGGGGAAAAGAGGCTTCCGGTTCCGTTAAAGAGCCAGAAAAGAAGAAATACTGTTCCTATATATATGAAAGGGATCCTGAATCCAATTATTCTTTTATACCAGAGGATTATTGCTCCGATCAGAAGAGCCACCGCAGATGTTTCTCCTATACATCCCCCCACATTTCCAATAAAGAGATTTCCCAGCGCATCCTGGAAATTGAGATTGGCAAAACTGCCATCTGCAACGGCCGTTTTAAAGAGGGCCAGCGGGGTGGCGCTTGTCATTCCGTCAAAACCGGAAAGCGTTCCTTTGATTATTCCCTCTGGTGCGCACCATCTGGTCATTGCAGCCGGATAGGAAGCCATCAGAAATGCTCGTCCCGCCAAGGCGGGATTGATGAAGTTGGATCCCAGTCCCCCGAAAGCCATCTTGGCAACACCAACCGAGAATATGGAACCCAAAGCCATCATCCACCAGGGAAGTATTGGGGAAACATTAAAGGCAAGTAAGATCCCGGTGATTATGGCACTGTAATCTCCAATAGTGTTTGGCTTCCTGGCTAAACGGGTAATAGCGTATTCGGTTAAAACCGCAAAAATTACAGATACACAAGTCAAAAATATCGCCCGCCAGCCAAAAAACAGAATTGAGGCTATTAATGCAGGGCATAGCGCGATCACCACCCAACGCATGATATCAGGAACCGATTCCGGGTGCCTGATATGTGGTGATGATGATAAATTGAGCTGAAACTGGGCTGCTTCAACGCTGGTTGCCAGCTTCTTCTCACCGTTTTCAGTTTTTGTGATGGTCTGGTTTATCATTTTTTATTCGATCCCTTATGAAAATCATTTGTTTGCGGTTGCCGCACGTTTGGCCTGAACATGAAATTTACCCAATTTCATAAAATGCACCAGGTTAATTTTTGAGGGACAAACATATGCACAGGATCCACACTCCATGCAATCCATAATATTCCACCCGATTGCATCATCTATACTTTCTTTTTCGACAAGTTTGGCAAGTCTTGAAGGAACCAGGTGAATCGGGCAGGCAGCAACACACCTTCCACAGTTAATACAGGGATACTCTCTCAGAGATGGTTGTACTTTATCATAAACTAGAAGGCCAGAAGTCGATTTAATAACCGGAACATCCAGATCCGATTGCGCTATTCCCATCATCGGACCGCCCATGATCACCTTGCGTGCAGCTTTGAAGTCCACATCACACGCTTCCAGAAGTGATCGAATAGGGGTACCTATTCTAACCAGAAGATTTTTGGGATTCCTTACAGCAGGACCGGTTACTGTTACCACACGCTCATATAAAGGAATACCACAAAGGATGGCATCTCTCACAGCTACTGCAGTACCTGCGTTCTGAACTACACAACCAGCATCCATAGGAAGGCCACCTGATGGTACCTGTCGGCCGGTTACTGCATTGATAAGCTGTTTTTCACCACCTTGAGGGTATTTTGCCTCCAGTCTGGCCAGAGTTATATCTTTGTAAAGGCTGTCAGAGAGCAGATTATTAACCAGCTTGATTGCATCTGGCTTGTTCTCTTCGATTCCGATAAAGCACTTTTTTGCACCCAGTATTTTTTTAAGGATAAGCACTCCGGTAAGGAAATCTTCAGTGCGTTCCAGCATCAAACGATGGTCGGCGGTAAGATAGGGTTCGCACTCCGCACCGTTTATAATTAGAATGTCGATAGGCTTGTTGCTGGGAGGTGATAATTTGACATGGGTGGGAAAGCTTGCTCCCCCCATCCCTACAATCCCGGCAGATTGAACCTTCTGAATCAGTTCACCTTGAGCAGCTTCCCGCCAGGGCTTGTCTAAAAGACCAAGCGTCTGCGTCTCTTCGGTTCCGTCGTTCTCAATCTCTACCCCGATTACCTGTTTTCCCATTGGATGAGGAAAAAGACCTACCGAAAGAACAGTTCCGGATATCGATGAATGTACCGGGGCAGATACGAATCCCCCTGCTTCACCTATCAATTGCCCAATGCTCACCCGGTCTCCGCGTTTAACCACCGGTTTTGCAGGTGCTCCAATGTGCTGTTGTAATGGAATAATTACCTTGCCGGGGGCAGGGAATACCTCAATAGACAGACCCGCTGTCTGAGCTTTGCTGTGCGGTGGATGAATACCGCCTTTGAATGTAAATCGCCTGGACAATTATGTCTCCCATTTTAGCGGTAATGATATAGCTTGAAGGCAAACTTTTTATGTCCGATATTCGGTCGTTTTTCGAAGATTTAAAAACTACAACCAGCGCCTTTTACAGTCAAGCTTTTGGCAAATGCCCTGAATTGATAAAAACCTCATATCTGCTCTGCCGCATGCTATTTTTTACACGGGTTTCTTTTATCCATTTGTGTTCTGAAATATATCAATATCGCATTAGCTTTTAAAGGTGTTTTTTATGGGTATCCCTTCAGTTCCGCTTCCGGTAAAACTGGTTATCGCAATTACTTATAATCCACTTTCAATAGATCTTGATAAAATTGTTAAGATCCTGGATCAGCAGTTTGGAGAGCAGGAATACAGCTACGGGCCTATTCCTTTCTCCTGGTCTGAATACTACAGCGATGAGATGGGGCCCTCTTTAATGAAATACTATTACAATTACAGTACTCTGATTGACAGACAGCAGATTGTCGATATAAAGCTTTTCACCAACAGCATCGAGCAGCAATTCTCCATTGATGGAAAACGAAGCGTAAATATTGATCCGGGATATTTGGCCAGAGATAAATTTGTGCTTGTTTCAACCAAAGATTTTTATCACAGATTATACCTGGGCAAAGGTATCTATGGAGAAGAAACGCTTCATTATAGAAAAGGAAAATATCGCTTCTTTTCCTGGACTTATCCGGATTATCGACAAAAACCGCTTTATGAATTTCTTGAAAAGGCCAGAGCAACTCTTTCAAGGGACCTTACAAGAGAATTCAAGAATTGATTTTTGTGAGAATCCGGTGTTTTAGTGTTTTTAAGTCCTCCGGAAATTCAGGCGCTCCAATCTGAATTCACACTGTGAAGATGAGATTCTTACGCTTCGCTTCTGGTAGCTGACTCTGAAGATATCAGCGCTCTACTGCTATTCAGTTTGCTGTAACTTCTGTTTCTTCGGTAATTTCGACCGGCTCATCGGTTGAGTCATTTCGGGCGATTCTTGTACGCTGAACATTTTCGGTTTTCTCGATTATTCCATTTATCAGGTTGATCGCCTCATCATACTGACCGGGATTATCCTCGGCTTCCATGGTAAGCCGGGGGATAAGCTTTTCGTTAAGCTGATCTATCAGATTATTTGCAGCCTCTCTTATATTCGGAATCGTCTTTTTATCCTGAATGTTTGTAATGACTTTTTCCTGGATATCCAGAAATTCTCTTTCTGCTTTTTTAAGATTGTTATAGATATTCTCAATGGTATTGTTTTGAAATGATTCTATGTGTTTGTCGAACATTTTGAACAGGTTTGCCAGTTGATTTGACTCATCATTGTCGCCGGGTTTCAATGACCGGCCAATATTTAATATGATTTCGTACAAATCTTTTGCAGACTGCTGAACCTGAGGATCGTAATAGCATAACATATCGGACTCCAGCCTCAGGGCTAAAGCACGGTAAAGTACATCCCGGTTTGCATCGGCAGTATGGGCCTGAATTGTAAAATCATTCCTTCGAACTCTGGTTATTGCGTCGTTTAAAACAGCAAGAGCCTCTTCGCTTTTCTGAATGGCTTTGCCAAGCGCTTCAGACGGGGTTGATTTCGTCTTCACTGTGGTAAGCACTCTTGATGCCATCGAAGCCAGGGTTTTCCAATATTTGCCGAAAACCTTTTTGGTGATTTTTCTGATCATAGAATTCCTCCATGTAAGAAATACAGACGTGAGTAAAAAATGCGACTGAAGCGAAGCGTAAAGATGTCGCATGATTAATGGTATTGACTTAATCAATATATGTCGGATTTGTTGCAGATACAATATAAAAA
>CAYPMS010000122.1:0-10970 GCA_964411655.1 uncultured Fibrobacter sp. | reverse complement strand
AGGAAATGTTAATTCCAGAGGAGTTATTACCATTGCAAAATTACCACCCAGTGTATCTCCATTTTCGTTAATCAGGGCTAATTCTCTTTCACTATATCCTCTGATTTCTCTTATCCCTTCCGGACCAAAATAAAACTGTTTCTGTACCGGAACCTGATCACCTGCATATCCACGTATATATCCGCTATAGACTGCTGCCGAAACTGATAAGGAATTAAAAATGGGAAAATAAAACCGGAGATCGCAATTGATCTGATAAAAATCACTGCTCCAGGGGATAAAACCCAGCCCTGCAATCTCTGCATCTAAATATGCAAAAATCGCTTTCCCCGGAATAAAAACTGATCTACGGGTATCCCGGTTTAAAGCTATTCCCAAAAGAAAAATGTTTTCAGGCTGATCAGCAGTGAAAGTATCGATCTCCAGTGGTTCATCGATCCATGAAGTCCTTTCCGTCTGCAAATAAAACCGGAACCGATTGTATCTTCCAGCTTTTTGGATAAGGCTCAGGATTGCTCCGCCAAAAGCTCCCGAAAAAGTAGGTACTTCCAGTTTTTGTAAATACCCGGTAATATCTAAATCATGATTTCTGCTGAATATTCTGGGATAAGAATAGCTCAATCTTGCAGAAAGAACATCAAATGATGCTCTGGCATCTAAAGCGATTTTATGACCAAGCCCAAAAAGATTTCGATAAGCAACACTCAAGTCACCATAAATTCCATCCGAAGTGCTGTAACCACCTCCAGTTAAAAGCTCAAACATTTGCGTTTCAGACACTCTGAGTACAACCGGAACAATAATCGTTTCTGCATCTGCACTCTGTAAACTGTTCTGAGGTTCTATACCAACATAGTCAAAAAGCCCGGTATTGTATAATCCACCGATATTCCAGGAAATTTTGGCAGAAGTAAGAACCTGGTTCGGCGGTAAATCTACTTCTTTCAGAATTACCTCTTTACGGACTTTTCTGGAACCGAAAATCCTTAGAGGACCGGTTTTCACCAGTGGCCCTTCAAATACCTGATAAATCAAGGTTGCTCTGTGACTCATCGAATCCATCCTCACCTTATATCTTACTGCAGAAAAAAGGTAACCGTGAGATACAAGACTGTCACTTATGATATAGATTCCGCGTTCAACCAATGCAGAATCGAAGGGATCACCACTTTTTATGGGAATCCAACTATAGAGAGAGGAACTTTCAAATACATTATTATTAGTAAAATTTATAGAGTCAATCAGGGTCTGTCTTCCTTCTTTGATATTTATCAGGATTCCTACTTTTAGATTTTCCCGATTGCGGCTAATCCGTTCGATTTTTGCAGTTGCACTCAGATAGCCGTTCTGATGATAGTATTTTTCAATGGCATCTAAATCATCAGCCAGGGTAGCGAAGGAATAATCCGATCTTCTGAAAAGACCTGGAGGTTGAAGCTTCATCTGTTCAAGAAGTTCCTGACTGGTAATCTTGTTATTACCGGCAAAATGAATATTGGCAACTGTCCATTTCTCACTCTGTGCAAGAGTGGTAATAAAAAAGAATAGAATTATCCATTCTCCACAGAAGCGCATTTTATCTCCTGTATATAAACCTTACTCCTGCATCCGAATTACCTCTGGAATCAGTTCTTCCAATCAGCCGCAACTGGGGAAACACCCGATACATCACCTGAACCGTATATTGGCCTATATCTGTGACATCGGTCTGATAAGAAACGGAAATTCTTGATGTCAGTTTCTGACTTACAGTCAGGGACAGGCCGCCGTCCTGTGAAAAGATATTACCTGAAATATTTACATTTCCAAGACCGGTGATCTGTTCGATATATTGCGAACCCAGACCGGTCAAATATGAGCTTAGGATTTGACCGCCACGGGTCTGAAAACCCGGTCCACCCTGGATTCCTCCAAAGGTAAGCAGGTTAATTATCTGCTGTTGCTCAAGGGAAGGATTTGAACTAAGGGTGATTTTTGGATTTTTCATTGTTCCACTGACCTTGACATTGACCGTATAATCGGGCTGAACTTCGGTTGTTAAGTCCTGAACTTCGGAACTGGCTGAAATATCCAGTGTAGGGTTGATCTCTGTTGCACTGAACTGCCGCAGCGTACCTTCCTGTATTTCGAAATCACGGTCCAGATATCGGATCCTGCCCTCTTCGATATTCAACACACCGTTAAAGTAGGGCCTTGCTGCAGATCCGGATATTGACATTTTCCCATCCAGAAGAAATCTTCCCAGATTTGTATCGATCAGCAGGTTACTGTTCAAGTCAATTTCTGTGTTTAATTTTGTGTTTCGAACGATAGCAGGAAGCATTGAAGGGCCTCTTTTCCCCTCTGTGAAGGCATCAAAGAGTTCTGAAATTGTGAAGACTTTTTCTATCTTTGAATCATTCAGTTTAATCCTGGCATCCAGCAGATAGCTGTTTCCGGATTTATAAATTCGGCTTGTTGCATCCTCAATTCCAACCCGAACTGCATCCAGACAATTGATACTCAGGTCCTGTATTTTAAATCTGGAATTGATATCATCTATTGCATTTGAACTCAGTAATACTTCTGCTTTTCCGCTCAAATGCCCATCACCCCATTGCCCATCGATGGTATCGAGAATGATCCGGTTGTTTTCAAGGTTAATAGATGCATAGATAGGGCCGACAGCTCCATTACAGTTATTCAGATAAAAACGCAGATTATCAATTTCCAGGTTGCCGTCTGAATCAAAGCGGGAAAGTCTTCCCTTTCCGGTTGCGATACCCTGCTCTATTAATACAGCCGGAACAAAATTATTGATCATTGTAACCGGGACTTTCTTTAATTCGAAACTTATGTTGGCATTATTCTCTTCTTTCCAGGACAATGGAATATGACCTTTAAGACTCAAAGAACCTTCATTTTCAAATTTGCTGGAAAGTGAATCGATCCGTAAGGTTTTTCCGTAAACGTTTCCATATGCTCGGGTGTCAAAAGCCCGGTTTTCATTCGATACGATTGATTGGGAAAAAATCGAAAAATCAATCAAAGGATCTCTGAGTGTCCCCTTGAGTACCGCATTTGCTTTTAATCCGGATACTGTTGCATTTTGTGAAGACCAGTTAAGAGTGTCTGCAGCGGTGCTCAATTTACCGCCTACATGCCATAATCCATTTTTTATCACTGCTTCTGCAAAACCCTGAATCTGACCACGTACAAATAACTGAGGGAAAAAAGTTTCCACCAATTCTCCGTATTCAAAATCACGAGCAATGAATCGGATTACTGTTCCATCCTGCATTGGCCAGGCTTGTTGTAAACAAAGTTTCTGAAAAGGAGCCTGCAATGAAGTTAGTAGAACTGACACACTGTCTTTTTTTCCAATAACTCGTAAGTTACCATTAACTCCTCCTGAATCTAAGGTTAAAGCACCAAGAAAGAGGAAGGGATTTGGCAGAACTCTGGCTTCCTCTCTTAATTCAAAAAGAAGATTCCCGCTGCGCAAGCAGTATTGCCTGTCTAAAAGAGCATTCAACTGCAAGCCGCCCTCTATGCATGGAGAGAGCGGTATCTGAGGATATAATAAGCCGATTCTTGCATAATCTATTACACTGGTGAGCTGAACAGTATCATAGATGTATTTTCCTGTTAAACGCAACTGAACTGCAGCAGCTTTACTGGAACTGACATTCGATAATAACTGCAGTGAATATCCTGG
Organism: uncultured Fibrobacter sp.; assembly: GCA_964411655.1. Classification (GTDB taxonomy): domain Bacteria; phylum Fibrobacterota; class Chitinivibrionia; order Chitinivibrionales; family Chitinispirillaceae; genus JAAYPC01. The sequence continues at coordinate 7,273 of CAYPMS010000122.1, read as the reverse complement.
TTTACTGATATCAATTATTCCGGCAGTTTTAAGTGCAAGAGTATCCTTAATTACCGATAAAGTATCAATTCTTAAACGGTTATCACTATAATAAAGTGAAGCTGAAAAACTGTCTGCCATCCAGTTCTTATAGCCAGGTTCGATTATCTGTATTCTCGAGCTAATTACCGGATTAAATATGCTTCCCCGGGCCTGTAGATTGGCATGTAAGATACCTTGCATGTTTTTAATTTCAGGGATGATTACCTTCCGCATATCTGCGGTAATGACTGAAAGCAGGCTGTCTATAATCCATTTTCCGGCATAGGTTAATGAAGTTCTCAGATCAGAGAGTTTAAAACCTCTCCATGATAATGAATCTGACAGAGCATTGAGAGTCAAAAAAGGATCTTTAAACAGGTTGGAAAATGATGCATCGATCAGAAGAGTGCCCTTCATGGGATATTTCAGGAAGTAAGAACTCAGTGGTGCTGGTTTTCTGATAGTTCCTTTTATGTTTCCTTCCATTACATCCAATAATCTGAATTTTCCCTGACCGGAAAAAAAGTTGCCATTGCCAATTAGAGACTGTAAAGACCAGATATTGTTTTTAATATTCAATACGGTCCACAGTGTATCAATATCCAAAGGCCCTCTCTCTGAAGCTGTAACCATTAAAAAAGCATCTTTTGGTAGTTCTTTCAGGTTAGTACCAGAGCCTTTAAAAGAGGCGGTGGCAACACCTGTAATCCTGGGGTTTTTAAGTTTGAAATAATCGGCAATTAATCCAATATTTATCTTTTCACCATGAGCTTCAAATTTGTACTCTCTTAATCGGGGACTTTTGAAAATATTTTCCAGCAAGGCAGATGCATTGGTGCTTACAGAAGCAAACCTGCTATACAGAAAGGAATTTATTTTCATGGTGTCTTTCTGATTCAGATGGGCATGCAAATAGAAGGAATCGATAGTGATATCGCGATATAAAAGAGATGATGAAATCAGATCAGCTTTTATGTCTGGGGAAGAAAGATTACCGGTCAATTCAATTTGAGAATTAACAATACCGCTTATCCGGTGATTTGCGGGAATTAAATTGGAGGTCAAGGGAGCCAAACTTGCAGTGATCTTTCCATGAAGATCAAAAAAACGGTTGGAAGTCAGGGGTGCCTGTCCGTATATGGCCAAATTTAACTGATTCCCTTCCAGAGTAAACCCAGCAATATGCAAAATAGAATCCTGTAATTTTGCCTTCAGATAAGATCGCTTGAAATCTGCATTAATGCGGGGAGAAACAATTTTCAGATGTCCAGAGGTGAACTCAGCCTTAAGAGAGTCGTATCTGGTGCAGCCATTAATATTATCAGCTGTAATTGATCCTAGCTGCATGTCATAAAATTTCAGATCTACATTTTTAATGCAGACAGTACCAATTTCCAATTGCCATTTCTGTTTTTTCTCTTTTGGAGGTTTTTTTAAGGGAAGACCGGGAATTTTGATACCACCTGATTTTTCTCTGAGAACATATAAGTCGCCATCGTCTGCTATGATATTTGGAAGGGAAACCTTGTGTTTTAAAAGAGATAGTAGCGTGAAATTTATCTGAAGTCTGTTAATTGAAACTGAATCATGATATGGTGCAGATGTTAAAATTTTAACTGAGTAAAGATCGATGAAGGTTAACAGGTTGGTATAATAGGAATTAATAGAGAGAGTCCATCTGATGGACCTATTCACCTGGTTTTTGGTTAAACTCAGCAAATATCTTTGCACCGGAGAAAGATGAACGATAAGAAGGAGACAAAAATAGAATCCGATCAGAATAGCTGCACACCAAACCAAAAGCAAGGCAAATTTTTCGAGTGCTTTTCTAATCATAGAAGTCGCCTTTAGGGAAACAGGGGCACTATTGAACAGTTTCAAAAGTTGTGCCAGGTTAAGCGCTCTACTGTGGTATGTTATTTGCCTTTTTACCTCGATAAGCAGTTGATGTTATATTTATCAGGTCAAAAAATAGATACTAAGAAAAACAAGTATATAAGCAAGTATGGGTAATTGATATGAACTTTCTTTTTAAAAAGCAGCTTATTCTTCTATTGATTTCATTTTTCATTTCTGCTGCTCAGCTTTTTCCCGAACCCGATATTATTAAAGGAAATGTTCAATTCTGGAAAAAAATCTACTCCGAGATCTTATTAGAAGAAGGGCTACTTCACGACCGTGATTATCCATTGATTATTTACGAAAAAATCGACCTTAGCTCGATTCCCGAAAAGAAAAGATCCGAGCACATTGAATCCAGAAAAAAAAATTATGTGAACTTGCTTAAGGGAATTACAGAAAAGTCAAGATTAGATGGAGAGCAGAAAAGGTTGTTTGAACTATTTAAAGTTCATGCCAGTGTGGAGGCCATAGAAGGTGCAGGTGAACGTATCCGCTTTCAGTTGGGACAGAAGCAGCGGTTTAAGGCGGGACTTGAACGCTCTTTCATGTACCTGGATACTATCAGTTCTATTCTCAAAAAATATGGTCTTCCTGACCAGCTAAAGTATTTACCACATGTGGAATCCTCATTCGATCCGCAAGCCTACTCCCGGTTGGGTGCGGCAGGTATGTGGCAATTCATGCGCAGTACCGGAAAGCTTTTTATGACAATTAATTACGATATTGATCAAAGGATGGATCCAATAATAGCCTCTGATGCTGCAGCAAGACTGCTCAGCCTAAATTATGAGCAGTTGCAATCGTGGCCACTGGCAATAACTGCCTACAATCATGGTCTGGCCGGAATGAAAAGAGCGGTAAATTCTTTAGGGACCAACGATATCGGTGAAATTCTGCTTAAGCATGAGAGTCCCTCATTTAAGTTCGCTTCTAAAAATTTCTACGCTTCCTTTATTGCGGCAATGAGACTGGCAGACAGCGCTTTTCATTATTTTCCTGATCTGGTTCCTCAAAAGGCTATCGCCCGTAAATCTCTGACCATAGATACAAAAGTTACCCCTTCTCAGCTTTGTCAGATAACAGGAATTACTCTGGAACTTTTTAAACAGTATAATCCATCCATAAGACCCAATGTTTACTCCCAGCAGAAGGTGATCCCATCGGGATATTCTGTATCGTTTCCGGACACAGTATCAATTGAAAAGCTTCTGGTAGCACTCTCCACAATAAAACCGGAATTGCTTCATGCGCCATCGGAGAAGGGATCCTATTATACGGTTCGCAAAGGTGATAATCTGATCGGTATCGCTCGTAAATATGGTATTTCACCCGCAGAGCTGGCATCTATCAACTCTATCGGAAAAATGAATAAGATTTTTGAGGGGCAGGTTCTGAGGATTCCAGATAAAGATGAAATAACGGTGGTGGCATTATCTGCTTCGGATTCTGCTTCAATTGAAACTGCAGTTCCCCTTCCTGGGACAATAAACACAACGGACAGTTTAAAAATCCTTGATGTTCTCAGTGAGGAAATAGAGCCGGAGAGTCAAACTATCAGTATCGGTATCGATTCTGTTAAAGACAGTTCTGCATATCTATTAAGCGACACTTTGCTCTCTTCACCGGCAGTTTCTTTAAGTGAAACCGGAAAAAAAGACAGCATGGATAATTCTGACAGCCAATTCGATGCTTCAGTGTATGATCTGGGGCTTAAACTGGTTCCCGGTGCAGCCAGTGCATCAATAAAGGTAAACATTGGAGAATCGGTTATCCGATATGCTGAGTGGATGAATGTCTCGGTTTCTTCTATCATCAGACTCAATGATATGAAAAATTACCGTTTGAAACTGGGAAAATGGATCAGTATTCCGGTTTATGCACATAGCGATCTGAAAAAATTTGAAACGAATCGTCTTGAATATCTTATGGCAATTGAAGAGGACTTTTATTCCAGATATCGGGTGGTTGATCAGTTCAGTTACACTCTGAAAAAAGGTGATTCTTTCTGGAAAATCAGCTCCAGAAATAAGATTCCGCTTTGGCTGTTAAAAAAGGTAAATAAGGAGATCGATTTTTCTTCTCCAAAAAAAGGCACCATAATCAGAATCCCTGTTGTAACTGCCAGGGATTCACACGAACCTCCGGTTCTGGAAGATGCTCCTGCAGGTGAACCGGTATTGCAGAGTGAAACTATCGAAAGCCTTGAAGGGGTGAAGGAGTAAAAAAACGACCAGTTTGCCGAGGAAATAAATGTGGTGATCTGGTTTTCCCATGTTCTCCTGAGATAAAATTGCTACACGTAAATAAATTTACTCTGGAGCAAGAAGAGCCGTTTCGGTTATAAAATGACCACACACTTCAGAGGAATTGACTCATGAAACGATATCAGAGATTTTCCTGTTTTTTGTATATCTCCACACAAAATAGTAGTTATGATATTTTTTAATCACTATACATAATTTTGTGTCTGGAAAAAAGCTTCTTAACACTAAAACTGTCCTCGAAATATTATCTCCGGACACAACAGTACTTTTCCTGGTTTTGTCACTTTTGTGAAAAAGGACTGGAAGAAGCGGAATTGAGGTGTGATGGAAATGTACCTGCTAAGTTTCAGTCTTGACTTGAAATCGCAATAAAGAAAATGAGACTTCGATTCTGTATAACTTATTTCTGTTGCTCTGCTGTATCTGGTTTCCATTTCCAGTAAAAACTTGCCTCTTTCATATGAAGTACCTGCCGTTAACTGAAATCCCCGGTAATCGCAGGAAAAATTAACCGGATATTTGCTATTATAATTGGTTAAGCGAGCCCAGGCCCCTGATAAGTGGAAACAAATATTATTATCATGCTCATAAGTTGAGTGGAAACCCAAACCGGTTTCTATATTAGCCTTCTCTGCAAAAAGATCGTAGTTTCTGTTACAGACAATAACAATCTGAGGGGAAAGAGATATTCTTCCCCGGCAAAAGGGCATATTGAAGATGAAAAGAAATGCAGGAGGAATTGTCTTGTTATTTTGGCTGTCCTGTTTTGATCTCTTAATTAAAGTGGCGATAAATTCCGGAGAAAGGGAACCTCGAAATAAATGTAAACCAGTTCTGGTTCCCAGCAGAGAATTGTTTGTAGCAGTTGACCATCCTATCCATGCAGCACCCAGGAAGTCATCTGCAGCAAGAGAACGTTCGATAAGATCGAGGGGCCCAAGATTTTTTACAGATATCTTTCCGGCCTCTGCATAATAAAAGCCATTGTCCCATTGAAAGTATGCCAAATGGAAAAAAGGACTGGGAAATGATAAATAAGATTTTTCGGTAACTGTTACAGGGTTTTCTAGCGGGTAATTTACCTTATTAATATAACCCCAGTCATTTCCAAACTGGAATTGAAACATAAGCTTGTGGTTTATCTTTAAAAAGAAACCATAATAGATACCGACCTTGTTGGAATTTTTAAAAAAGGAGTTATCTCTGTTGTCATCAGATGAATACTCCCATAGAAAACTGTATTGCGCAAGTCCATAGGGAATAAAAACCGTATCTTCTTTTTTATGTGCATCACTACAAATAATAATTATAATCAGAATCAATACTGTACGCTCCATAATGACTGTTGATTACAAATGCCATGCCAGAACTAGACAATAGGAAACAATGTTTTCAGCAACAAGAGAAAGTAAGATAGAGAGTGTAATTAAATCCATTAAATCGGTTGTTAATATTTTGTTAAGCTGAATCAACATCGTCGGAAAGATTGGTAAGAACTCCCAGGTTGTTATCTTACCATTTTACCATCAACGCTTTACCATCAAAGCCAGAAAAAACTCCTGTCCGGTTTAAATAATCCTCCGTTATCCAATGGATTGAGATTTGTTCTAAAGCTTCATAGGAATCCGGTATCTCTGTTTCCAGCCTGAAGATTTGCTGGTAAAGGATGGCAATTCAGTCGAAATCAGGCAAAATGAAAGGATATGGGATTTCTCTGATTTTGGGGTTGCAAAATAGAAAATTCAGACTCTAATCGGGTACTTCTTTGGCAAATAGGTACACACTGTTTTCAGAGCAAATCAAAATGATTAAGCCCCATTTATCTGCAATTGATTATTTTACAGTCTAAGCTATTCAAAAATCTCACACACAATATTAAAAGGTAGTTATGGCATCAATTAGTTATGCAACCAGGGAAATCAGTGCAAAAATCGTTTATTATGGTCCGGGAATGAGCGGAAAGACCAGCAATCTTCAGCTAATCTACAAATCTGTATTACCGGAATTCAGAAGTAAATTGGTTTCGATAGCTACAGAGAATGAAAGGACACTTTTTTTTGATTTTTTGCCTTTGGATCTTGGGAAAATAAAGGGACTTAAGATCAAACTACAGCTTTATACTGTTCCCGGGCAGGTCTATTACAATGCAACCCGTAAACTGGTACTTCGTGGAGTAGATGGCATAGTGTTTGTGGCAGACAGCAGCCCAGATAAAATTGAAGAGAATGTGGAGAGTTTCATTAATCTTGAAGAAAACCTGACAGCATATAAATACAAACTGGAAAACATCCCTCTTGTTATTCAATATAATAAGAGAGACATGCCAAATGCTGTTCCCATCGAAGTCTTGCAGAAGCGTATCAATAAAATGGATTATAAATGGACAGAAGCAGTTGCTAACAAAGGTACGGGTGTTTTTGATACGCTGAAGTTAATCAGTGTAAAAGTTATGGAGGATATAAACCGAAAATACCTTCAGAGTTTCAGAAAGCAGTCTTCAGCAACCCAGCCAAATACTTCACAACCACATGCATCTGTCGAAGCAGATAAAAAGCCGATTTCAGTTCAGGCAGAACAAGTAAATTCTGATTCCAAGGAGCAGGGCTAATCTGCAAAAAATGTTTACATCCGGACGGAAGAACTCCACAACAGTAAGTTTTCTTCCGTCTTCTGGTAAATTTTCTTAGCTACTTTTGATTCTGTTCAGCTGATTTTTTCTTATGATAAAGAAATTCTTCCTTTATTTTGCTGTAAATTTTGGCATTAGCCTGCGCCATGAGTTTCGGGTAATCTTCAGGGTTTGAATTTGTCCATACCACCAGCATTTTATCATCACTCTTGGTGGTAAATTCTTCTGTAGCCACCAGGCCATTCCCCTTTTCATGGATATATAAGGTTGTAATCAGATTGATATGCGATTTGGCTGTAGGTGTAATCACTATGCTGGAACCATCGGAGCTTATGGGAGGGGGAACTGAATCGAAATTAGCCTTATTTTCGACCACCAGCAGTAAGTCACAATTCAGCAGGCTGAGTTATTTTCAAAAGTTGTGTATGAGATAATTTGAAGAAGTGGCGTATCCGAG
>CAYPMS010000121.1:0-11012 GCA_964411655.1 uncultured Fibrobacter sp. | reverse complement strand
GACTAACACCATTTCAATGGGAATTCTTCTTTGACTAGCTAGTGCGTGCCGTTCATAGCTAACGGATTAACGAACTACTCAAGGGAACAACCACTGTTTAATAATAGGGTTCAAGAATGAGGGCGCTCCTGGCGGGGTTTTTTAATTTATTGTAGTTCTGATGCTTTCGATTTAATTCAAATAAATTGGGTTTAATTATGTCTAAACAAACAGAAAAGGAATTTTCCGGCAAAAAAGAATTAATATACCAGCCGGGAAGATTTGAATATCTGATGAGGGAGCCTTCTACTGTTGAAATCTGGAATTATCTGAAAACAGAGAGAACTATTGAATTGATGATCAATTCTACAAAACAGAAACGACCTGCTATCGACATGTTTCTTTCAGAACTGGAGTCTGCTTACGGTGAGTTCCTGGACTCTGGAAAAGGTTTCAACGATGACCCTATTGTAATGGTCAACAATATGATAAAGCAGATCATGGATCAACTGGGATATGAACTTAAGGGCTGTTCACTTTATCCAGAAGCCAGATACATTAAATCCTCCGGACTATATGAAAAACGTGCATGAATTGCGCCACTTTTCTTATACACCAGCCCGAACACTAATATATATATTTAAAACAGCAGCTTCATCTTGATATGTCCTGTTCATCAAGCAATACCTTGCTTGAAAAAGGGAATGAAAAAATGTATAGCCAGACATTTTATCGTTTTTTACAAATCAGTTTCATCTCTATAGCAGCTTTCTTCCTTGTTTTTCTCACTGATCTGCCTCATCCGCTCTTTGTTACTCTTAAAGTAAGTCCGGCAATAATCGCCATTGTTACGGCTTTTTTTTATGGCAGATCAGAAAGGAAATTTCTACCGATCTTCATTTTTATTTTCATGGGTACTGGTGATCTTTTTTTAGGCTTGAACAGAACAAGATTTTTCATTTTTGCACTGGTATCTTTTATGATTGGTAACATATTACTTTTGACTTACATGATCCCTTATGCCAGAAAAAGTAAATCCGGCATGATAAAGGCATCCGCGATTGCTGCATTCAGCATTGTTAACAGTATAATAATACTTCCTGGTTCAGACGATTTTTTTATTCCGGTTCTCTTCTATCTGATATTGATTTCCGCCATGGCGTTTGTCTCTGCCTTTAATAGTAACAGTAAAGGATCTATGATATATGCCGGAGCAGTTTTCTTTAATCTCAGTGATTCTCTGATCGCTTATGATAAATTCGTTAATCAGATACATGGATCTCTGCCTGTCATTCTGACCCTTTACTATATTTCGCTTTATTGTTTTTGTTTTGGAATTGTGCCATCACCAAATGTAATCCCAAAAAATAAGAATCAGTAAAATACGGATTTACCAGCTCATTTTAGGGACATCAAATAATTCCGGTGTTTTTGAACCCACTCTATTCGAAGCGTATCATCGCAGAGCTCATAAGACAAGCCTTCAGATGCAATTTCCTGTGCTTTCTTTTTATTTCCCAGTTTAATGTGACAGGAAGCGATCAGTTGATAACCGGATAAAACATCACTCCAGTTTATTACATCTCTTTTAAGTGACAAACTGATAAGCTGCTCAGCCAGTTCAATTGCACGCTGGTATTGTCTGGTACCGAAAGCGGCTCTGGATTTAACCTGTAAAAAAAGTGTGTTTCCTGGATACTCCTGTAAAACTTCAGAAGCGATCGAATCAGCTTCCTTAAAGTCACCTCTTTCCAGCAATACCCAGACTAGAGAATTTTTTGCTCCATAGCGGAAAGGTGAATTGGATTTTGATGCGGCATACAGCATAGCTAATCCTGAACAAGCCCGTTTGCCTACACCTGGAATCCATTTCAGATTATCCCCGATGTAATAATCAAACAGTCCCAAACCATATAAGACATCCGGAAAAAAAGATTGGGATTTTTCGAGTCTCTTAAAATGCCCGTATGAAAGCCGGGCATCTCTTATACTTGACAGAATACTACCTCTTTTTGCTTTGATTATACTTAGTATACCGTAAATATTGCCTTTTAAAAAGTCGGTTTTCTCCTTATCATCTGGAGAGTTCCTGATTGCTGTCGCACTTTCCAGAAAAGTTATCAGGCTTTCAGCCATGGAGATACATCTGAGACCTTCAAGTGAATACGATTCATAATCTGCCAACTGTGACTGCAAAGTAACCAGTTTCAGATAACGGGAGTCTATGTCCATTGAATCGGCTTTTATTCTCTGATCGCAGATTTTATAGGCACTGTCGTATTCCTGTTTCATGACCAGATTCAGAATTGAATAAACAGACTGGTCCCAATGAAATGTTTGAGCAATAGTCAATTTGAAGATAGAAATGAAAACACAGAAGAAAATATGTTTTTTTTTCATAAAGAAACACTGTGTCTGATTTCTTGTTCTTTTGTGTAACGTCGGTTTTTCCAGGTAAAAGAAAAAAGATTGCCCTTAAGTGCAACCACAAGCGCCAGTATCGGATGAATAAGTGATAATGGCAGGAAATACCTGATCATATACTGAATCTTATAAAGATATGTATATCTGAATATGAGCAGAAAATCAGAGAGCATTTTCCCGGCAATTACCCAAAGCAGCACCGGCAGTATGGATGAGGAAAAAAAAGCCCGGAGAAGTGCAATCCAGATAGACAGATAAAAAAGCAGTGCCGGAATGAAAAACAGTTTTACTCCCAGAGTAGTGATATTCCCGCCGTAAGCCGCCCATCGGAATCTCTGATTCAGAAAATGAGAGAAACTGACTGCGCCCCGGGTCTGAATAACCGATTCGGAATCCATAGCCACTGTGATTTTGTATCCTGAATTTTTTGCACAATGAAGAATAAAATTGTCTTCAGCTGGTCTGATTTTGAGTTTTTTGAAATCATCTCTGTTCTGGTCAAATATAACTTTGCGATAAGCCATATTTGCAGCAGTACAGGTATAGACAGAATTTACACCGATAAAAGCTGCTCCCAGAGCCCGGTGGGTAAGATAGTCCAGAGCATCTATTCCCTGCCAGATGTTTTTCGGTTTGAAATACCCGACATGCCCTATAACCATTCCCACTTCATCAGTAAAACAGGCGGTCATCTGCCGGATCCATCCCTGCGGCTGTTCACAATCACCATCTGTGCTTAGGACAATTTCTCCTCTTGCAACATCCAGGGCCCTGATAAGTGCGGTTTTTTTGGGAATTGCATCCTCATCGGGTCTCACAGATACAGATCTGAAATTGTGATATTTCTGACAGAATCTCTTAATTATCTGTGGCGTAGAATCGACAGAACGGTCATCAGCAATTATCACTTCAAAACTTTCAGATGGATAATCCTGATTAACGAGGGAATTAAGACACTTCTCCAGATTGTGCTCTTCATTGTGAACTGCAATAATAACAGAACAGAAATAGGTCTTATCGCTTTTTTGATGATTAAGTCTGAATAAACCAGTAAAGAGATACAAAACCGAAATGAAGTAAAAGGCTCCGGTTGCTAATAGCAGATAAACTGTAATTTCCATCCGATCAATCCTTAAATTCTATAACCCGGTTAACGGCTGCAGGTTTGATTTCCATTGATAAGCTCTTATCGAGAATGAATCTGACAGCATCTATGGTGTTTGAGTAATCAAGAGAAGTATCTTTAAAATGTCCTTCATGAAAGAGAATTATCGAACCGGCTCTGAGTTTTGCCATAGTTCTTTTGATGATAATTGAATAATTTTCCCGACGATAATCGTGGGTCTGCAGGTTCCACAGAATTATCTTAAGATTTAATTCTTTACATATAGAAAACAGAAAAGGTGAGATAAAACCGTAAGGAGGCCTATATAGTGTAACTGGTTTTGAGATGATATCCTCAAGAATATCTTTTGCAGTTTTGATTTCATACTTGAGTTTTTGGGGAGATAAGAAGATTTTTTTCAGATGATTCAAAGAATGATTACCAATAAGATGCCCCTGCTGGGAAACCTCTTTGACTAAAGCTTTATTTTTTAAAGCGTTGTCTCCGGTCATAAAGAAAGTAGCTCTGGTATTAAATTCACTTAGCAGTTCCAGGATTTTGGGGGTGTTATAACAATGGGGGCCATCATCGAAGGTAATGGCAAAAGAATCTTTGGAGCAACCTTTAAAATAGATATTCATAGATAGAGTTAATTGCTGATAAAAAGATACTGATTAGCCCAATCAGACGCATCTCAAATAATCTTAAGAATAAATATAAGCATTGGTGAAATATAACAAGGATTTTCTGTGTTTAAGTAACTTCCCGGTTGATAATAAGCTGTGCGTACTGAGCACGTAAAGAATCTGCGATTTCCTTTTTTTCTCCTACACAGTCAAGCGCCATAGCGATTGCTTCCACCGTAGACATCGCTTCAGCCTTGGTTTGCCCGCGTAAGGACGGGTGATCAGGGTTAAGAGTAATCCGGTTGAGCCTGAGAAACCATGGATTTCTCCACCAGAGAGCCTTTGCCTGTTTCCATGAACCGTCCAAGGCAATGATCCCCTGAAGAAAAGAGCTGTCAAGGACCTCTTTTTTGTGACGATCGATTATTTGGCATGGTTTGCTGCTTTTTGAAGAGCTCAGATAGAGAATAGCCCAGTTGGAGGGTAATTGATCCGGTCCTGCAACAGCTTTGAGATTGGGCCATGAGAGTCCGATTCTGATATTGCTGTTTTTAAGGGCAAGATGAGCTAATCTGGCGGAATTGAGCAGCTTATATTGCTCCTGAGGATGTTGCAGTATGATGATTTTTACTCTGTTGTTAAAAGAGATGACCTTCTCACAAATACAATCGTTTTGCGGTCTGAAGCAGTTTGGGCATGCCTGAAATCTATTGATCCGAACGTGTGCTCTGGGATCGTGAAGAGGTATTCTTGGTGCACTTTGGTTCATGAGTATTTATATTTCCTGAAAAATAGTGAAATCTGCCATAATCTAAATTTTAGCCGTAATATTAATCATTAATTTGTTTAAAAATACAAATTATTTAGATCATTAGAATTTTACGAGTTGGTTTTTAACTGAAAATTAGTTATTTTGCAAAGATTTACCGCATAAACTGGCGAGGATGGCGGAACTGGTAGACGCGCCAGACTTAGGATCTGGTAGGGCGACCTGTGGGGGTTCGAGTCCCCCTTCTCGCATCAATTTTGATCAATTTTCAGCTATTTTTAATTAAAGAAATCAGGAGGATTAGCCTTTGAAAGCAACCGTTTCTGAACCGGAATCCTGGAAACGTATCATCGATATTGAAGTTCCAGAGCAGGAAATAAGCAGTGCTTTTGAAAAAAAGCTCAATGAGTTAAAACGTAATCTGAGATTACCGGGATTTCGAACCGGAAAGGTCCCCCAGACATTGATCAAACAACGTTTTGGACCATCTATTCGGGAAGAAGTAATTGAAGAACTTGTTCAAAAGTCTTTTAAAGAGGCCTGTGAACAGAATAATATCAATCCCGTATCCCAGCCCAAGGTTCAGGATCTGAAGGCTCCTGAAGGAGAAGCACTCTCCTTTTCCATCGAAACAGAAGTGGATCCGGAAATTGAAATAAAAGATTACAATAAATTAAAGATTAAAACGCAACCTAAAGAGATTAAAGATAGCGATGTCGAAGAAAGTTTGAATAATCTGCTGGATAGATTTGCTGAATTTAAAGATGCCGGGAGGCCGGCTCAAAAGGGAGATTACGTTAAACTCGAATATCTGAAAGTACTTATCGATGGTCAGGAAAGAAACGACATCTCTTTTCCCAAATACCCTGTTGAGCTGGGCGGTGAAAACCGAATAGAAGATTTTGATGAAGGGATTATCGGTCATAGTGCAGATGAGACAATCGATTTGAAAATTAAGTTCCCTGATGATTATGCCGATACCCAGGTCGCCGGCAAAGATGGCCAGTTTCAAATCAGAATACTCTCTGTTCAGCAAAAAGTACTTCCTGAGATCAATGAAGAATTTCTGAAAAGAATCGGTAACTTCAATAGTGAAGACGATCTTCGGAAAGAGATTAAGAAAAATCTCGAGCAAGAAGCTTTAAAAAGGGCTAAAGAGGAAGCTTATGAACAGGCTATAAATACTTTGATTGAGAAAAACCCTTTTGATGTGCCTCCAGCTCGTATCGAACAATTTATCGATTATATGTACCATCAGACTCTGCAATACCGGTATCCTAACACTCCGGCTCCTACCAGAGAAGAGGTTGCAGAGAAATTCAGAGAAGCCGCCCTGAGAGCTGTCAAGCGTCAAAGAATAATAGATTTTGTCGCAAACAAAGAAAACTTGAAACCGACCCCTGAAGAGGTGGATAATGAGATCAAACGTTTGGCAGAAATGTATAATCGTCCTTTCGAGGAATTTAAGCAGGAATTACGTAAAAAGGGCGCCACTTTAAGAATCCGGGAGGATCTCAGAGAACAGATAACTCTGGACTTTCTTATAGGTGAATATATTCCCGAAAAGAAAGACTGATCTCTTTTTTTCAGCAAATGAAACCGTAAAAGGTTTTCACCATTTGCTTTTTACAGTATAGCGATTTTAATTACCTTCTCTTTATTTGAAAACTTCGGTTTTAACTAATAAGGAGAAGAGCATAATAAATAGGAAGAAAGGAAAAAATATGCCGCTCGTACCAATGGTTATTGAGCAGACAGGTCGTGGTGAACGTTCTTACGACATCTATTCCCGTCTGTTAAAAGAACGGATTATTTTTCTTGGTTCAGATATTGATGATACAACTGCAGATCTGGTTATGGCGCAGTTGATTTTCCTCGAGTATGAGGATCCGGAAAAGGATATCACTATATATATTAATTCACCCGGTGGTATTGTCTCATCCGGGCTGGCCATTTATGACACAATTCAATACATAAAACCGGATGTATCCACTATTTGTATAGGTCAGGCAGCCAGTATGGGAGCAATTCTTCTGGCAGCAGGTACAAAAGGTAAACGGTTTGCCCTGCCCCATGCCCGCGTAATGCTTCATCAGCCTATCGGTGGAGCTGGAGGGCAGGCTGCCGATATCGCCATCCATGCCAAAGAGATTATAAGGGTGAAAAACAGTTTGAACCAAATAATTCAGAAGCATTCCGGACAGGATATCGAAGTTATCGCCCGGGATACCGATCGAAACTTCTTCATGTCTGCAGAAGAAGCTAAAGCTTATGGTATTATCGATGATATTTTAACCCACAGGGAATAAAGAAGTATGCCAAACAAATCCCGCTATCCGGGAATTAAGTGCTCTTTTTGCGGTAAAGGACCTGATGAGGTCGGAAAGCTGATCACCGGCCCCTCAGTGCACATTTGCAACGAATGTGTAGATATGTGTAATGAGATTCTCAGGGAAGAAAAAGCTTCCGTTCCCGGAGATCTGAGCCTTGATACACTTCCCACTCCTCGGGAAATCAAAGAATATATTGATCAGTTTGTAATCGGTCAGGATGAAGTGAAAATGGGGGTAAGTGTAGCAGCTTACAACCATTTCAAAAGAATTCTTTCAAGATCACAAAATGATGACGATGGTGTTGAAATCGACAAATCAAACATTCTGATGCTGGGCCCCACCGGGACCGGGAAAACCCTTATTGCCCAGACACTTGCAAAAATGTTGAAAGTCCCTTTTACCATCGTTGATGCCACCATTTTTACCGAAGCTGGTTATGTTGGCGAAGATGTTGAAAACATGCTGGTACGGCTGCTTCAGGCTGCCAATTACGATGTATCCAAAGCTGAAAAAGGGATAATCTATGTCGATGAGTTCGATAAGATTGCCCGTAAATCGGCAAATCCTTCTATTACCCGTGACGTGAGCGGTGAAGGTGTCCAGCAGGCTATGCTTAAGATTCTGGAAGGTACCATAGCAAATATTCCTCCCAAAGGAGGAAGAAAACACCCTGAGCAGAATCTGATTCAGATCAACACCAGAGACATTCTGTTTATCTGCGGAGGCGCATTCGAAGGGATCGATAAGATTATAGAATCACGCATTGGAGAAAGCAGAATGGGATTCAATGCCGAAATAAGAAGAAAAAATCACTGCAGGATAGGAGATCTTCTTCGGAAGATTGAACCTGACGATCTTATCCGGTTTGGACTTATCCCTGAAATTGTGGGTAGACTTCCTATGGTCCTTGGTCTTGACGAACTGGATGAAGAAGCACTCCTGAAGATCCTTACAGAACCGAAAAATGCAATAACAAGGCAATATCAGAAACTCTTTTCCATGGATGGAATACGGCTCACTTTCACCCGTGATGCTCTCAGGGAAGTAGTGAAAATAGCCCACCAGAAAAAGACCGGTGCCAGGGGATTGAGAACTGTTCTGGAATCTTCTCTTATTCCTATAATGTTCGATGTTCCTTCACGGGATGATGTCCGGGAGATAATGATTAACCGGGAGGTAATCCTTAAACAGGCGCAACCGGTTTATTCCTTGAAAAAAGACAAGAAGATTGCCTGAGCAAAAAAGCGTAAACGTCAATAATTGTTATATAAAAGGAGCCGGTTTTTGAAACCGGCTCTTTTTTATTTGTCTGGTAGAACTGCAGGTGAATCCGGACTGATCATTATCTGTAAAATTCCTTCACTCATAATATCATAACCGGCCTGATTAGGATGTACATTATCGTAGAACAGAGTCTGATCAAACTCACCATCATTTGTTAATAAGGTAAACACATCCACCAACGCGATCCTTTTCCCTTCATTTTTTCTGACAGAGACTGCATCAGATAATCTCTGATTAAATATCTTCAAACTGTCATTCGCACTTTCCCATTTTAATAGGTCAGGGAAAGGAGGAGAATTCAACACATAAACTCTAGATTGAGGGTTCCTGGAAAACATTTCATCAATAGATTCAATAGTTTTTTTCAATTCCTCATTTTTATATTCTGAATTTGCACCCAGCATAAGAACCCAGATATCGGCCTTAAGATTCGGAAAGGACCTGAAAACGCAAAGAAGATCTTTGGCCCTGATGCCTGAAATAGCCATACTGGAATCATCGGAGGGATAATCTTCCATATTCCTTGTGGTGATAGAACCAACAGTTTTTATACTCTCATACGGTCCCAACGAGTCACGCAATCCCTTAAGTACCCCAGCCCTGAAGCCGCCCGCTTTTCTATCTCCACCATCCCCTGCAACAATCGAATGGCCAAAAAAACAGATAGTGTGCTGCCGGATTATAACCAGTGTACCTTCTTTTTGCTGCTTATTGCCAAAATTATCCTGAGCTGAAATCTTCCATTGAATCTTACCCGGGGAATCGATTTTTATAACCATTGAATCACCATCACCGCTATAGACCTGTCGATAATCTCCATTTTCCTTCAGATACATCAACACTGACACTGAATCGGAATCTGGATCTGTTATGAAGGTTTCAAATTTGAAAGAAAGTGGAAACTGTTGTTCTTCAAACAATAACGTATCTGAGAGCTCTGGTTTTACAATGTTAATTTCAGGTGGACAGTTAAAAATAATATTAAATGTATCTGCACTTAACAGACCATCATCGTCAATCGCACCCATCAATACCCTGACTAACCTGTTCCCTGTGAAAGTTATAGTCTTTTGAGGACTTGCAGATGTATCCTTCCAACCTTTTCCATCAAGATCCCAGACATAACCGGTAATAATCCCATTAATATCAGAAGCAACACAGTTCACAGTTACCGGATCATTACCGGTTAATACTGTATCAGCAACCGGAATTATTACCGGAAAACCGGGGATCACATCGATTAACACGGTATCAGGTTCCGATTGCAATGAATCATCATCAATAGCACTGAATGTGACTGTGTGTCTGCCAGTGGCATTTATATCCCAGCATAAGAAAAGGGAATCACTGTTATTTTTTAAAGTTTTTCCATCGACTGTCCATATATATCCTGCAATGGTTCCGTTGGAGTCGTAAGCAACAGCTTTCAGTTTCAGAGTGTCATTGATAAAAATTGCAGAATCTTTCATAGGTGCTTTTACAGGAATCCCAGGTTTGACATCAATTATCATGGTATCTGGTATAGACTCCAGAGTGTCATCATCCACCGCTACTACAGTCACTATATGTTTTCCAGCCGATTTAACTTTCCAACTTAAAAGCAGAGTATCTGTACTGCTGGAGTTCAGAATGCCATCGACTGTCCACTTGTAACCGATGATTTTACCATTGGAATCGGATGCGTTGCTTACCAGTATCAGGGTGTCATTACAAAAAACAGAGGTATCATTGGATAAAGAAACGGTTGGACAGAGCGAAATTACATTAACGACTATCGAATCCGGATCTGAAGTTATCAAATCGTCATCGATTCCCTTTACCCGCACGACATGAGGACCGGGTTCGGTTATACCCCAGATTATTTTAAAAGAGTCATTTTTGTCAGTGTACCAGAAATCTCCCTTTTTATCTATTGACCACAGATATTGTATAACTGTCCCATCTTTATCCGTTCCTTGCACATGGAATACCACAGTATCATTGACTATCGTCTGAGATGGACCCTTAATTTTCACCTGAGGTTTTCCAGCCTGAACAAATACAATGATTGTATCAGGAATATATTTATCCGATTCCGTCCCCAGCACTACAACATGCCTGCCCGTATCAGAAACGGGCCAGGTCAGGTAGAAGGTATTGCCATTTGCAACCCTGTATCTCACATTATCGACATAACAGAAAAATCCTCCCCATGGCTGTGCAGGATAGTCAATACAAATAGAAAGGGTATCACCTGGTCCGATCAAAGTATCTCGGTCTGGACTGCAAGAAATTCGATGGGTTGGCTCGCTAATGCAACCGGTTAAAGAAAAAAGTGCCAACAGGAAAAAAAAGAATAACATTTTTAAATAAGCAGTTATATTCATTTAAATCCGCCTGTTATAATGCCCGAATTAAAAGCGCTGTAAAAGATTTAATCTTGAATAAACAGCTAACCTTTGAGTTATTTTCAAAAGTTGTGTATGAGATAATTTGAAGAAGTGGCGTATCCG
>CAYPMS010000120.1:0-11061 GCA_964411655.1 uncultured Fibrobacter sp. | reverse complement strand
ATTACATGGTTGCTACCGATATGGTCTCAGCAAACGGATGGGCATCCAACAGAGGTCTGGTGATGCTTCGATCAACTAATCTTATTGATTGGACCTCCAGCGCCATTAACATTCCTAAGACTTTTCCGGTCTACTCTTCAGCGGACCGCGTATGGGCACCACAGGTCATCTACGACCCAGAGGCAGGCAAATACATGGTGTATTTCGCAATGAGGCTGGGTCCCAATTCTTCTGACAAAATTTATTACAGCTATGCAGATAGTACATTTACCCGGTTAGAGACTGTCCCAAAACTGCTTTTTGCATATAACAACAATTCAGCAATTGATGCAGATATCATTTATAAAGACAGCACCTATCATCTTTTCTTTAAAACTGAAGGAAGCGGAAATGGAATAAAATCGGCTACATCAAAAAAACTGACCGAGGGGTATGTTCTGTATGATAAATATCTGCAAGTCACAAATGAAGCCGTTGAAGGATCCTGTGTATTTCGTCTGATCGATACAGATACTTTTATTCTCATGTATGATGTTTACATTTCCGGAAAGTATGAATTCGCAGTAAGCACTGACCTTAAAAATTTCACAAAAGACAATAGGCCCATCTCCTTTGATTTCACTCCAAGGCATGGAACGGTGATCCCCATTACCGAAAAAGAAAAAAAGGCTCTGCTTGCTAAATGGGGGCCGCCAGTCGGAAACCTGTCCCTATCTTCCATGTATTATGGGGGGAAAAAATTACACTGGAGCGGAAAGACACTTGAACTGTCTTTGGGAACCAGTGTATCTGCTGGAGTAGTTTCCGTGGTCAATCTTTCCGGAAAAGAGGTGTATCGACAGACTGTTACAGGAATGGTGGCTATAATTCAAATGTCAAACATGCCCTCTGGAGTATATCACATTATCCTTAATTCAGGAGCAACCAGAATCTGGTGTTCACGGATAATGCTGCGATAAAAGGCCAAGATCGATTTGTTTTATGAGGGGAGCAACATAAACTCTCTGCCGATATTTTTCCTAGAAAACTGCTTTCTGAACAAAATATTTCTCATCAATAATCACAGAGGACCTGGGAACGCTAAACAAGTTTTCCGGTGAATTTTGATATAATAATATATCAGAAAATGGAATGTTATATCAAATTTATACCGGCAAAAATTTTCATTAAAGTTATATTACATTCCTATAGTTTAAATGGAAGGCTTACATTTAGTAGTTGGACAAAAATGTACTTTTTAAATATATTACAAAGACTGCAAAACACTTAGCAAAACACTAAGTCCCTATTTATAGAAACAATCAATATCTTCCAGGAAAGGGGAAATTTGGTTATGTCAGATTCTTCTTATAAAGCTGAAAATACGGTAATGGAAGAGCCTTCCAAGCAAAATGGAGCTCCGGTAGCAGATTCTGCAATAAAAATGGGAACTGCTGCGGCAGCAGACACCCATAATTTCGCTTTCATTGTTCTAATAACGATTGTAGCAACCGTTGGTGGTTTTCTATTCGGATTTGATTCTGGTGTGATAAATGGTACAGTAGATGGCCTTAAGCTGGCTTTTAAATCGGACAGTGTGGTTACCGGATTTAATGTTGCTTCTATGCTACTTGGTTGTGCTGTTGGTGCATTTATTGCCGGTAATCTGGCTGATAAGTTTGGCCGTCGTTTTATTATGATTGTTTCCGCTATCTTTTTTGCGGTCAGTGCCTGGGGTTCAGGTATTGCACATGGTTCTGTAGAATTTGTTATATACCGGCTTATTGGAGGATTTTCCGTTGGTGCAGCATCAATACTTTGCCCGGCATACATTTCAGAGGTGGCACCAGCCAGATTGCGCGGAACGCTTTCTTCGATTCAGCAGATTGCCATTATTACCGGTCTTTTTGCGGCATTCCTTTCAAATTATTCGATTGCTTCTATTGCAGGTGGATCAACCAAAGAGTGGTTGATGGGTTTTGAAGCATGGCGCTGGATGTTCTGGGTGGAGCTCATTTTCAATGTATTATTCTTCTTCGCTCTTCTTCTTATTCCAGAGAGTCCCCGTTTTCTGGTTGCAGCCGGTAAGAAAGAAAAATCGATGTCAGTTCTTAAAAAGCTGATGGGTAATGGAGCTGAAGCCAAATACAATGAAATCAAAGAGTCTCTGGCGAAAGATCATCGTCCCAGTCTCAAAGATCTTATCGGTGCCAATGGCAAAGTACGTCCGATCGTTTGGCTTGGTATCGGTTTGGCAGCATTCCAGCAGTTTACTGGTATTAACATCATTTTCTATTATGGAGCAGTTCTCTGGCAGTCAGCCGGTTTTACCGAAGCAGATTCTCTGTTAATCAATGTTATAAGTAGTGCACTAAGCATTTTAGCATGTTTTATCGCAACATTCACCATCGACAAAATTGGCCGTAAACCGATGCTGCTTATTGGTTCAGTCGGTATGGCCATCTGCCTTGGCGTCATGTCAATTGTCTTCTGGACATCTGCACAAACTGAAGGCGGTGCACTGAAACTGGTGGGTGCAAGTGGTCCAATTGCACTGATTGCAGGAAACCTCTTTGTGATGTTCTTTAATTTCTCCTGGGGTCCTGTGATGTGGGTTATGTTGGGAGAAATGTTCCCCAATCAGATGCGTGGAGCCGGTCTTGCGGTCAGCGGATTGTCTCAGTGGGTAGCCAACTTTGGAATCACAATGACATTCCCGATCATGCTGGCATCCATGGGTCTTGGTCCATCATACGGTATTTATGCTGTTTTGACAGTTCTCTCCTTTCTCTTTGTCTGGAAACTTGCTCATGAGACAAAAGGAATCGAACTGGAGAAAATGGTTGGTTGAAAACGTCATTTGTTTCTGTTGTGAATCTTAAAGGGTCTGTATTTCTACAGGCCTTTTTTTTTACTCTTATCTCGAAGGGATTAGCTTATTCTGTAAGTGCCACTTCAAAGGAGATAAATAAACGCTGACCACCACGGAAAATCTGCAGTGCAACTGCCTGCCCGTTTTTTATGCTTTTGTCAAACTTCTGAAAATCGGAAGGTGAACCGATATTTAACCAATTACCATCCGAAGTCTTTGCCTGCATGATAAGATCTCCAGGTGAGAGCAGCGTGCGCTCATCAAATATATCTGGAGCGATTCTGGTGACGACCACTCCAGAGAACTCATCGGGAATTTTTAATCTGGCTCTGAGGCTTTGTGTAAGTTCTGTAACTCCTATTCCCAGACGGTTATTCACATCACCTCTCAGAGGTCTGGTACGCTGCTGTATGGGTTTTTGCTTCTGAAGTACTTCCGCTGTCCGTTCAATAGGAATCAGTGTAACTTCTTTTCTTTTACCATTTCGCAGCAGCGTGACAGGTACTCTTTCTCCAGGTCTCACAAATGCGATCAGATTACGTAACTGATTTGCATTTTCAACCACTTTTTCTGATACGTTTACGATTATATCACCAGCCCGGATGCCAGCTTTATCTGCAGGTTCCTTTGGAACTACATCTGCAACTATGGCACCTTCAGTGGTTTTCAGATCCAGTGCTTTCTGCAGCGAGGGAGTTATATCCTGAATAGAGATTCCGGCATATCCCCTGATAACTCTTCCCTCATAAACAAGATCCTCCAAAACCCTGGTGGCCAGATTTATTGGGATTGCAAATCCCACACCTATAAATCCGCCGGTTTCTGAGAAGATAAGTGTATTCATCCCTATTACTGCACCATCCAGATTTACCAGAGGCCCACCGGAATTGCCCGGATTGATCGCTGCATCGGTCTGGATAAAATTCTGAAAAGTTAAAGGCTCGACAACCTCTCTTCCCAGTGCTGAAACTATACCGGATGTAATAGTCGAGGTCAGGGCAAAGGGGTTTCCTATCGCAGCTATCCAGTCACCTACCTCCAGACTATCGGAATTGCCCAGATAAACCGGCCTGAGTTCAGGTAACTTTCCGCTTAGTTTCAATACTGCAACGTCACTTAGAGAATCGGAACCGATTACCTCTGCCGGGAACAGATTTCCATTGGCCAGAAGTACCTCAATCTTGTCTGCACCGGCAATTACGTGAAAATTGGTAAGAATGTATCCTTTTTCCGAAACAATGAAACCAGACCCCAGGCTCTGAATGCGACGTTCCTCCTGCTGTTGGGGAGAAGGTGCTGGCAATGAACTGTCAAGGTGTGTCGGAATCACCGATACCACCGATTGAATCACCGCCTGGGCGATTCTGACAAAAGCTTTGCTGAAAGGTCCAGGATCTGCCTCTTTTGATTCAAAAGGAGCTGAATCTGCCCCAAACTTTATTGATCCCCGCTCTGGTCTTTGTGAATTGACATCTATTACAAAGATCATGATTGCAACTATCAGAGCGATCCACTTCACCACTGCTCCTTTGAAAGAATGTGCGCCTTAAACATTGCTATCACGCAATAAAAATGCCAGAGGAAACATCTATACCAGCCTGCGCGAAAATGGTACGGGTTGTGCTTCTTTATCTTATCTGGTGAACAGGTCATATTATCGGGAAGGGTATGAGCATATATGAATAAGCTGGTGCTCAGTTTAAAAATCGGAACCTTTTTGCTGGCTTCTTTAACCGGTGCAGTCTGCAGTCAGAATAGCCCTATTGAGCAGTTACCCATGACCGCAATGCCTGCCAGGGATAACGCTCTTTTTTACACAGGAGTTCTGGGAACGATATATAAAAGCTCAACTCCCAACACAAGCAGAGTACATGTAAGGGGAGAACTTTACTTCACCAACGCAGATTATTCCAGAGCCGCTTTTGATGGTGTTCCTGAAGGGCTGGATGATTTCGCATATTCTGCTACAATTGCCACAATATTTCAGGTGTTAAGGTCAGGTGGTCTGTTTAGGCAGATCTCCTTAACAATAGGAACTCAGCAGGGCTTAACCGATAATCATCTCCCCTCAAATCAGCTTCAGTGGTGGTATGAGGGTAATTTTTTCTCCGGAGTAGTATTTGCCTTTCCACATAATATCAGTAGTGCTGTTTCCTATTTACTCGCAACTGTTCCTAATGCCGGAGCAGTTGCCAACGAGCTCGAACTGGCAGTTGCCTATTCTGGCAACAGTTTCTTAGGTCAATGGAATCCATCTCTGGAAGCAGCCATCCCACTGGGAGAATCCAACGGATTTCTGATACAGGCTGGAATCGATCCATCAGTGAATTTATTCCAAAAAAGTAAACTTCCTCTCTCATTCTCCTTTCCCCTGCGACTGGGTGCTGGTCTGTTTGGTTACCATACACCGGAGGCCGATTTTTCCGGATATCTCAGTGCAGGAATGACCGTTACATTTGTTCCCGAATTGATTCAGAATATCTATGGGAAATGGGAATTTTTGGCTGGTGTAAATCTTATTGCCCGTAATGACCAGCTTGCCAATGCAGATCTACCTGATGACAAAGGAGGGAATGTGATAGTGGTGGGAAGAGTGGGATTTCAGTTTCTGTATTAAATCAGGAGAGGTTTATCCGTATGCAAATCCCTGCCCCTATATCCCCCCGGGATGAACTTTAAGATCCCTTAATGTAACTGTGTTTGCCGATAGTATCAATGACTTCCTTATGTTTAAAACGTATTCTTTTTTCTTATTAAGAACAGTTATAGTCTGTGGATTATAATTATTCATCTACATTTCCTATTTACGATGTAACAGATCTCCAGACTATTACATTCAATTTTCCCATTTAAAATATTTAATCTATACGCATTATTAAGTCCCTTTTTGGTGATTTAGGGGGCATTTCTTTTTCTGGAATAGGGAGCTCCCTTCAGGGGGAATGGGAGTCCGAATGCTTAGGAAGCGAATCTTAGTCAATAAACAAACGGTACATCCATTTTCAGAACATCGACTTCCTCAGGAACCATACTGATTGTCTTTTGCAATTTAGATATAAGAGAATTGGAAAATGAAATCTCCTCCGGAAGTGTGGCCTGTACATCTTCACTGCTGTCAGGTCCCTTGCCAAAAAGCCGGTCAAAAAACGATGGACGCCTGGGGAATCGCTTAATCAGTAACAGTTTGTTATCAGGGATACCCAGAATCTTTTTAGCAGCTTGAACCGCCTCGTAAAACCCTCCAAGAGTATCAACTAACCCCAGCTTAAGTGCTTCATCACCGGTATAGATTCTGCCTTTTGCAATTTCCTGAACCTTTTCCAGGGGTAGCTTTCTTCCTGAAGCAACTTTACTTACAAAGTCATTATACACCCTGTCCAGTGATTGCTCAATATACTTCCATTGCTCTTCGGTGAATTTGCTGATCGGAGACCAGATCGTGGCATTGGGACTGGTAGATACATGGCTGGTGGTAATACCTAGTTTGTTATAAAAACCCTCGGTTACGAATTTGCCACTCACCACTCCTATAGAGCCGGTTATAGTAGAAGGATTGGCAATAATCTTTTCAGCATTCATTGCCACGAAATATCCCCCGGACCCTGCGACTGAACCCATGGAAACAATAACCGGTTTTCCTGCTTTTTGTGCCCTGACGGTCTCTCTCCAGATCATATCCGAACCGATATGGGAACCGCCCGGACTATTGACTCTGAAAATGATAGCACCTACCGATTTATCCTTTATTGCAGCCCTGAATGCAGCAGTGATTGTCTTTGCACCCATGACCATTTCGCCATTGAGAGGATTATAGCTGCTTTTTCCCTGAACAATGGCACCATCACCTTGGATTAATGCAGCTGCTTTCCCTCTGGCTGCCCTGGGTCTCATGCGCTGAAGATATCTGGTTAAATAGAGAAATCGGATACGTTTTCCGAATTTTTGGCGCATGCGGTCATAGACCTGATCTCTGTACTCAAGGGCATCTATAAGGCCGTTATTCAGCGCTACTGAAGCACTGAATGGTCCTTGTGAAATGAGATTCAGCAGATTCTGCTCTTTAAGTTTTCTGTCGGAAGTAATATCGGATGCAAAGCGATTCAGTACAGAATTTACTATGTCCTGACTCATTTGCCGGTGCGCATCGGTGTATTTGGTTTCTGTAAACTGATTTCTGGCAGTTTTGTATTCTTCACGTGCCCCAAGCTGGGGTGTTACCCCCAGTTTAACTAAAGTCCCTTTAAAAAAGGGAGACAAAGACATAAAACCGGTTAGTCCTAATGATCCGGATGGCTGCATGAAAATCGAATCGAAAGCCGAGGCCAGGTAATAGCTACTGTTTCCCGATCCTGCTTCACCAAAGGATTCTGTAAACGCGAAGGCCGGTTTACCGGATTTGCGGAAACGGATCACTGCGTCCCGGATTTCCTGTACATCAGCCAAATGGAATGGTCCGGAGGCTATATGCGCTATAATACCTTTTATTCGCTTATCCTTTGATGCAAAATCCACAGCAGTCACTATGTTCCTTATCTGCAACTGCTCACCACCGGTTAACCTGTAAATTGCCGCATCAGGTACAGATTCTATGATCCCTTTTTCAAAATCGATTTCCAGTACAGTATTGGAGTGAATGCGAGGTCTTTTAAAACCACCCATTAAAAGAAAAAGAAGGAAAACCAGTATCAGAAAGCAGGTAGTTGCCCCCACAATGAAGAAAATCAGCTTTAACCAATCCATTGCAGACCTCTTCTGTTTCAATTTCGCTCTCCTGAAAATCGGTTTAACAAAGTAAGTAGGTGAAAGTGTTCAGATGCGTAAAAGCAATTAACATACCGTTTTTTTCGTTAGGGATAGAGCAGATAATGATTCTTGAATTATATTACAAATACAACTTTTTGTGATATACCTTATATCCATTTGTGGCAGAAATTAATCGGAAATACTTATCAGGTGATGAGGGAATTATATGTTTTTTTCCTTTAAAAGGATAATCCCAGCAGCACTGCTAATGCTTCAGTCTGCAGGTCATCTTGCAGCGGATGGAAAAAATA
Organism: uncultured Fibrobacter sp.; assembly: GCA_964411655.1. Lineage (GTDB taxonomy): Bacteria > Fibrobacterota > Chitinivibrionia > Chitinivibrionales > Chitinispirillaceae > JAAYPC01. The sequence continues at coordinate 3,156 of CAYPMS010000120.1, read as the reverse complement.
TCATTCTTCTTGTTCCGGATGGATGCGGCTTGTCTCATCAAACCCTCGCCCGATGGTTTAAGGGTTCATCTCTGGCTAGTGATCAGCTCAACCCTGGTCTTTGTATTACCCATAGCGGCAATTCGATGATTACCGGATCTGCAGCTGCAGCCACTGCTTTTGCCACCGGACATAAAACCTGGGAGCAGGAGGGTGGAGTTAAATGTGTTGGAATTATTCCAGATTCCCTGGTTTTCCCTCGACCCCATAAATTACCTCCGCAGAAACAGTGGCGGCCTGTAGCGACTGTGCTTGAAGCAGCCCGTATCTGTGGCAAATCGACCGGGCTGGTGGCAACCGCACGAATCAGCCATGCAACACCGGCAGCATTTTCCAGTCACTGGCATGAGAGAGATAATGAAAATGTAATCATAAAGCAACAGGTTTATCAGAATATCGATGTGGTTTTTGGGGGAGGAATGAGCTATCTTCTTCCCGATTCGTTGCCTCAGGGCAAACGCCGCGATGGAGAAAATCTCCAGGATGTGCTCACCTCCAGAGGCTACAAAGTAATCACCAGAAAAAGCGAACTCAAAAGCCTTTCATCCGATACCAGAAAAGTGTGGGGACTTTTCAGCAAGGGGCATCTTAATCACGACATTAACCGCCCCTATTTTGGAAAAGAGGAACCATCTTTAGCTGAAATGACTTCTGCTGCTATTTCTATTCTTTCCAGTAATCCAAAAGGTTTTTTTCTGCTGGTTGAAGGAAGTCAGGTCGATTTTACTTCACATAACAATGATCCTGTAGGTGTGGTTACCGAATATCTTGCCTTTGATTCAGCAGTGGCAGTTGCTTTGGATTTTGCCAGAAAAAATAAGAATACGATAGTAATGGTTTTTCCCGATCACGACAACGGCGGCCTCTCACTTGGACTCCGGGGAGATACCTATACCGACATGCCGGCTTCAAAGGTTATTCCTCATTTGAAAAAAGCCAGAATCACCGCAGCAGGCCTGCTTGACACCCTGATCCGTTCACAAAAGACAGTGACTGTTGATTTTGATTTTGTATCTTCGGCTTTGAAAGATTTCATGGGGGTAGAATCCCTTGATGCACAAGATAATATGGATGTAAAGGAGCTGATCTCTTCAGTGCAAAATGGTAAAAGATCCGATCCTGATATTGCCACAGTGGGAAGAATCATCTCCAGAAGAGCATCCATTGGATGGACTACGCATGGCCATTGCGGAACAAATGTATGGATCTACGGATTGGGTGTCAATTTTAACTCTATTATCGACAATACCGATATAGCCCGAATATGTTTTGAAAAACTGGGCGTATCACCGGATTCCATAGACAGCATACTGTTTCAGGAAGTAAAAGAGCTATTCGCAGAATTCAAGGATATTACTATAATTATCGATTCCTCGGAAGCCAGGGAGGCAAAGGGAAGTGTGTCTGTGGCGATTCCCGGCAAATCGGCGGTTTTTCCGTTCTTTAAAAACGAGATCCAGCTAAGTAATGGCAAAACCCTGCAGATGGAAGGGATTACTGTTTATTCGGAAAAATCTGGAAAAGTGTATCTGCCTATGCAGGCTTTAAAGTTGTTTAAAAAAATGTGATTTACTATAGTAACATGGATCTCGCAAACAGAAAACAGCAATGTTTTAAGCAATGCTTTATTCTTCTTCTTTGGAGAGCCTGCCAGGGATAAGATATATCGAATAACAAAGGACGAAGTGAAAGAGATCCGGATCACAGATGGGAGGTATGCATAACCATATGCAAGCTACATCTGGAGCATACTGATGCACCCTTTTTTCAGGAATTGAGGTGGTAAATGCTTAATTTACGGAAAAGATGACCGGGTTCTGGTTTTTACGATGGGTAAACTGGAGGATCAAAATGGTTCATATTTTAATTTGGATAAGAGGACTGAATTGGACAGCTATGTTAAGGGACGGAGGAAACTTTAGTCTATTTCAGATTTTCTACAGTAATATTCATTCTTAAAAAAACGGCACTTTAGGCTGGATTTAAGTCAAATTTTTGTTTTCTGAAGTTTGCTAAGGTTTTAAATAGGTAATGCCCTGATTTTCTTTAACATTGGGGGACGGAGGAAATTTGATCACTCCCAGACTTACTACCTGCGTTATCAAATCCAACCTTGGCCCAAATATTGATGCCTTTTTCCTCTAAATACACCACCAAACAAAAAGAGGTAAAAATGGCCAGAAAACCAAGACTCTGTGTTTCAAATGCCATTCACTATGTTACTTCTAAGGTTATAGATTCGAGGGTCCTTTTCTGTGATTCCGCCGATAAAGATAAATTCATCGACCTCCTTAACAAATTCCTCATCGCTACCGGATTTGATCTTTTAGGAATAGCTTTCTACCCTCAACATTACGAAATAGCCCTGCGTTTAAATCATTGCCCAATGAAAAATTTCTTTCAGGGATTTCACAGCGCTTATGCCCGTTACTACAACAAAAGATATGGCTTTGAGGGCTATCTTTTTCAGGGAAGGCCTAAATCTATACCGGTTGAGGATGGCCCTTATGCTCAACTTCTTATCGCGTATCTTCATACCGGACCCACCAGAGCTGGACTATGCAAAACTATCGAAGAGTTGGATAAATTCAAAGATTGTTCTCATTCTGCAGTAATGAGAAACAGTATTTTCCCAAATCTGAAAATCGATCAGATCCTTAAGCTTTACTCCAGTGATGGGGTTGTAGATCCAAAATTATTCTATCGCAAGACTATAAAGCAGATGATGGAAAAATGCGACTCATTCCAGGATTTTCTCGAAATGCTAAAAGCTTCCAAAGAAGAAAGACAGAGCATGTATAAGTCTGGTTATTGGATTATCGGAAGTCCAAAATTTATAAAAGATGCATTAAAAGAGGACAAAGAGAAAAGAATCCGCATGGCTAATTATGTGAGAGATAACTGGGACCATGACAAACTGACAGAATTTGTTTTTTCCAGATTGCCAGTTTCTGTGTTCGATATGAAAAAAAAGGGAAGGATGAATATGCTATCAACCGCCCGTAAGCTATACTGTTTCTTTGCAGTTACTGTATTGGAGATGACAACTCTAAGTACAGCGGAAAGACTGAATGTGACCAGTACAGCAGTGTGTAGACTGGCGAAACTGGGAGAAAA
>CAYPMS010000119.1:0-11143 GCA_964411655.1 uncultured Fibrobacter sp. | reverse complement strand
CTTAAAAGTTTCAAATGGAGTTGTAAATTATCAGCGTTTCTGTATCTGGTATCACGAAGGTTTATTTTGGACAAAATTATACATGAAAATAAGCTAAGTGATGCAAATGTATACGAAATCAATCTTGATTCGCTTTTTATGGATTCATCCGATGATTTTGAGGACATTATTTTCAGTGATGAGCAGCGGAGCTCATTCAATGAGGCTTTTAAGAAACTCGACCCGAAAGATGCTCTTTTTATCCGGATGCTTGTTCTGGAAAAACAGCCGGCTGAGAATGTCATGAATTTCTTTGGGTGGAACAGCGTGAATACCGTTTATGCCCGAAAAAACAAACTAATCGGAAAATTAAAAAGCCTTTTTCGGAAGGCTCTTCAGCGCAGGGGTATTATAGATGAATAAAAAGGCTGGTCGTAAAATCGATCCGGAAACCATGGGAATGATAGCCGAAATCGGGATTGGAAAACTGCGTTTATCAAAAGAACAGATTGCCTGGCTTAATGCTGAAGGATATAAGGAATTAGAAATTTTAAAAAAAGTGAAGCATCCTGAAGAATATGATTCGCTTCCATCAAAGCTGCACTATGCTGCAGTCGAAAGTTTTTTTCCTTTTCAGCAGGATGCCGAGGTCAGTCCGGTTCCGCTTCATATAAAATGTATTAATGGGATTTTAGAGCTGATCGAATTACCTCAAACCTGGGTTATAGGGAGTCCTGCATTTTCATATCGTTCTTCCGATGCCAGCAAAAAACAGCTTACCTTCAGACATGTTGCTAAGAAAATCACAGCCCATATCGAATTATTGTCCCGGCCCGGAGATACAACCGACATCAGCGTCAGATGCAATGATTGTGCGGGAAATCCTCTTCACTGTTTTGAGGTTGAGCTTTTACGTTCAGGCAGATGCATCGAATCGGTGTCATCAAGTGACCCAGGTCCGCTCACTATTAAAAATGTGACCAAAGGAGCCATGCAACTATGCATACACAACTCCTATGGACCAGAAATCAAACTGGATATCAGAGTCGATTAATGCTGAAAACAATATCTTTACATTTAGAGATTTTGGGTGCGGATTCGATCTGGCAGTGGAAAATTTTTCATCGACACGGAAACGGAAATTCCAGTATTTCAGGCAAATTGCTTTTCCCTGTTCAGATCAGACCTGAAGAAGTATTAAATACACTGCAATCCGAAAATCTTCAGAATCGTACTGAGTATGCAAATTTTGGGGCCAATCTGTTAAAACTGGTTATTCCCTCAGAACTCTCCGAAATTTTTTCTGCAGCAGACAACGGCGATTGTCTTTTTGAGGTGCCCTCACCCTGGGCTTCGGTTCCATTTGAGCTTTTATTTGATGCAAAAGGTTTTTTTGGCGAACGATTCAAAATCGGAACAATCATTCATGTCTCAGACAAAGAAACCGGGTTTAATCCAAATACAATCAGACCGCTTTCATTTGGAATAATTGCCGATCCATCCGGAGACTTGCCTCATGCTTATGAAGAGGGCTTAGCCATTAAAAAATTATTGCAGGGGAGTGGTTATCCAATCCGAATGATAAGTGATGGTGAACCAATAAAGGTTTATGAAACATTTACTGGCGCTTCTGTGGTTCATTTTGCAGGGCATTCCATTTTCAGCCCCGAAGAGAAGCAGTGTGGTTGGAAGCTGAAAAATGGCCAGATATTCAATATTAATAACCAGATTGCACAAGGGGTTGGGAGCAGTCCATTGGTTGTTTTTTCGAATTCTTGCGAAGCAGCACGTATATCCGCGACACTTGCAGGTGTATCCAAAGCAATGATGCAGTCGGGGGTCTTTCAGGTTATTGGACCGATGACCCGGATTTCGGATACCGAGGCGCGAGATTGTGCCACGGAGTTCTTTCAGGAATTTCTCAAATCAGGCCAACCTGCAAAATCTCTGCTTGCGATGAAAAAGAGCTGTAAGCAAAATGCCGCCGGATTGGTATACAGGCTCTTTGGTGATCCCTGCTGGGCATTTCCACAGATATCATTATCACCTGAAGAGGATGTGAAACCGCAGAAAGGCTCAACAAAAAAGAGGAATAAATCATTTTTTATTGTGATGGCAGCAATTTTATTAATTTTACTGACACTGATTCTGTTTTTGCCGCTTCCCGAGAACAGTGAAATCATGTACATCCCCGGCAAGTGAGAACATGTGAAACGCTATTGTTCAGGAAACTTTCATAACGTAATTTTTGATTTAAAAAAAAAGAGGAAGATCTTTTCCGTTTCCCCGTCTTTTAAAACTGAAATACCGATTATCATTTTTATTTCACATATTTCAACGGAGGAGTTTATGAACCGTTTTATTAAAAGTTTAGGTGCAATGGCAATTGCTTCGTTTGTTGTCTTTTCAATGGTCGGGTGTGGAGGTAGATCTGTTGTAAAGGAAACCGGCAATGCCGCTGAGGCTGAATCACCTTACCCTAAAGCAATCGAAAATCTTATTCAGAAGAAATACAGCCAATCAATTCATGCAGTAGGTCAAGGTTCTGCACCCGATAAAATAACTGCAATAAAAAAAGCTCGCCTTGATGCCCAGAACCAGATTGCCTATACATTCCGCAATGACATGAGTGCACTTCAAAAGAGTTTCCTTGAAGCGGTCAACAATGAACAGCTGGAAGAGTACGTCTCTACAATTGAAAGTTTCACTAACATAACCTTGCAGGGTGTTACCGAAGCAAAATCAATGATTTCTCAGGGTAAAGACGGATATACCGCTTATGTGCTTATGACTATTTCTGCCGAAACTATTAAAAATCTGATCGATGAGAAAACCAATACACTTACCAACTTCAAGGCACTCAAAGCCTACAAGGAACTCGAGGAACGAGTCGCAAAAGACAATGCTGCCCGTGAACAGGCAGATCCGCAGTAAATTTGGATCAGATGTATATGCAAAAGGTACAGGATTCACCTGCCGGATGTGAAATATTCCGGCAGGTGGTTTTTTGTAATTTTAGACAAAAAGCTGCTACAGCACTGTTAACAGTCGTTTTCTTGGGATGTTGCAGGCAGAGCCTTGACACACCCCCTGGAATTACTTCAACAACTGATGAATCTTCTTGTGTGATCGATACCAAGTATCCTGTCTGGTTTTTTCAGCCCCCCCGTGGGGCTGTCAGTGGTTTCTATCACGACAGTGTCTCTTCATTGTCTGATGCGAAAATCAGATCCGCTGGTTATCGCTCAATGCGGTTTTTCGGTAAATTCCGTTATTATGAGGATAGCCATACTGATGATTTTCAGGACAGTATTTCGTTTTATTACATGGAGCCAGACACAATATTGGCTGAAAGCCTGCAGGTTGTAGATTCCTTTTTTATGTGCTGTACAGGGAAAATTTATTTACTGGCAGAGAATACATACTCAGTTGATACGACACGTGTAGATGCCTGTGCCTGGCCAAAAAATGTAAAGAGGTTACCTGCAGGAAAAATATCTGCAACCGGTATATATCGTTTTGAGTATTATAATCAATCACTCTGCTGGATGCATGCGGAGGAGAGTGCAGTAAAAAATTTATGTGACCAGGCTCTTCATCGATTCGCATCACTACAGAAACAAAACGGGTCAGAGCTATCTATGGCAATGATGAAGCAATTTGACTTAGTGATAAAAAATATTGTTATCGAACAGAGAATATTCGATGCAGAAGATAATATCTGCCGTGTAACAATTTCTTGCAATGCTGATGATATAGTTCCGCAACAATCAAGTAAGGATTCTCTATGAAAAACATTTCAATTGCTCTTTTAATTATTGTTGCTCTGCTGGGTTCATGCATAAAAAAGAAGGAAAAGACAGTTGAAAGTATTTACACGGATAAAAAGGTTGTCATCGAAAAACCAGACATTATCTATACTGCCATGGTTGTGAAAGGAAATGTATCGTGGTCAACTGATGACAGTCTGTGGAACCGACTTGAAACTAAGATGCCTCTTCAGTATGGAAGTTTTGTGGAAACAGGTAAAAAATCTGCAACAACACTTTTAGGCAGCATTGGTGATGTGGTGCAGATGGGTGAGCAGGCAAAAGTGCAGCTTACGATTGAAGAGCTACTGAGACTGGGAGAACGCTCTTCGCTTGCAATACGTGGAATACGGTTGCTTCTGGGAAAAGTCAGGTTCGAAATTAGGCATGGCGGAAAATTTATTGTAGAAACGCCTTCTGCAAGAATCGATGTCAAAGGAACAATCTTTGTGGTAGATGTTGACAGTACCGGAAAAACCGATGTCGCCGTTATTGAGGGTGCTGTCAATGTGGTGCCTCTAAACGACCCATCTAAGGGAAGGGAGTTATTACCGGGTAAGGTATTAAGAAATTCAGGCAATGTCGATGCCCGTATCGACAGTTTTACCACCGATGATACTCTAATAACTGTCGGTGCTGAACCAGTTTCCGATTTGAATCAATCAAGAGAAATATTCAGTGGTTCTGTCACAGATAACCCTGCTGCGATTCTCAATGATAAAGAAGTTAAGAAGCGATTTACCCCTACTCCAGGATACCATGGTAAGACAACACAGAAAGCGGGAACCGAGGCAATAGAACGAATCAACCGTGAAGTTCAAAGGACATCAGAAAAAATCGAAGCAGAAAAAGCTGCTTTTGAAACGGAAAAAGACAGTATAAAAAATGCTCACGCCGAAATAAAAGCCGCTGAAGAACTGAAACCGGAACTTGCACGGGAAGAAGCTCAGTCCAGACTTGACAACGAACGATCCTTTGTCGGGGGAAAATTCGAAGCACAACGGGTGAAGACCGAAGGTAAATTTGATGCAGAACGGGGGACACCTGACAATGCACGCATGGAAGCGGAAAAAAAGATGCAGAAAGAACGGTCATCTGTTAAGCAGTCAGATAAGAGACTAGGGACTTCAGGAGCTAATGATGCTTTTGAGGAGTTGAAGAGAAGAAGAAAAGAAGAGGAGAATGAGTATTGATATTCAGTTTGTCCAATGGAAGTGCAACTATTCACAGGCATTTGAGTACTTGAAATGTTTCTGGATATCTATTCGAAACTGGCGTAAGCTGGCAGGTATTGGTTTACTCATTTTTTTACTCGAATTGACCGTCAAAAAACCATCTTCATTATATTTTGTAATCTTTTATCCTAAAAGCACAGTAAATTGTCAGCTAATAAACAGAACTGGTTAAAATTTAAATAAAATTAAAGTGTAATCTTTATATAATCAAACCGCACTTGAATTTTATGTGAAACAAAAAAACCAAAAATGTTACCGTAAATTTGTGATATATATTGTTCTGCGACAAATACATCATTAATGAAAAAATAAGTATAGTTACCAACTTTTATTATCTTCAAAATATTGGATGTATTAGAATTAATTGCACATTTATAATCATTAACAAGATCATTCCAAGTACTGTTATCACATATAATTTTAAAATGTTTTCCATTATCTATTCCGAAGTAATAGAAATTTACATTATCTGAGTAAAATATCAACCCAAAAAAACTGTTGGGAAGGCCATCAATATATTCCGCCGATATCTCCACTGTATAATCACCTCTTATATTGAGATCAGGAAATCTCATAGGGAGCCGATATAAATACCCATCATTATCCCAAGACACATTATAATATCCATCACTAATCTCGGTTGTTAAATAAGTTTCATTTTTAATAGGCCAGTTATAATAGTCACTATTAAACTCATCCCAAAAAAACGTTGTATAATGGTTTGGTAAGACAGTAAGATAAACTTGACCGCTGGTGTCGCTTCCATAATCATTACTCACAATACACCAGACACTTTTATCATTATGGGATAAAGATGCTGTGAATGAATAATAATTATTGTTTGTTCCAACATTTTCACTTCCGCTTTTCCATTGATAATAATCAGCGTTTGAAGCAAAGACTTCAAATTTTACCAAATTACCTTCAATTATCGTTGTATCTGAAGGCTTGATAAAATTAATGCGAGGTAGCAGGGTATTCGACGCACCCGGATCAAAAGGATTGTTTCTTTCCCCTTGGGTGCATAGCAGTAACATTGATAAAAATGTTACTGCAAAAAGAACCCAGAGTATTTTTTTCAACATCATAATAGAAAGCCCTTTCCTTTCATCTTTATCACCAAGAAAAGCTTTTATTTAGAAGTCCTGAGATCATTTTTAATGCCGCATTCGGGAATTATTACTATAACTATCGAAATATCAATAATCCGAAAATGTAGTAGGCTATTGATAGTTCAATTGCTCTCATTTTTCCTTCAACCCTTCCCCACCTTTTCGTATCTGTCCAATCAGATAAGAACACATCGCGTTTTTCAAATTATCTGACAACCCTGATTTGATTCCATTCTTGAAATGATCGGTAATATCTTTTTCCAGTTTCTCATAACGTTTTATTCCCAGTTCAAGATCATCATATTGATATTCATAGAACCACAGACGGTAATAAATCTTGAAATCTTTGAGTACCTTATCGGCGGTGAAATCAAAATTAACGAATAGAAATCCGTCATCCTGATATAATGTTTTACCAAAACTGTCCTTAGTTTTCCAGTTTTGTCGCACTATTGCCCAGTAACGGTTGGGATCAAGATCATCATGGAAAACTTTCATCGTTGATGTTTTGATATCAAATGTTCTCTGGTCAACATCAACAAGTTTTTTGAGATGATCAAGCCAGGCCTGCTTGGTCTGCCACCGGTAGGAAACGATCTCTTTGCCGGTAGTGGGATCAGAGGAATTGACGATACCAACCAGAATGGATGGCTCTTTTTTATCGGAAAAGATAGTGTTCAGTTTCTCATAGTCGAAAGGATTAAAAAGCGCAGGATAGTAGTTGTTGAAGGTTTCGAAAATTTTCTCCCGTATCTTGACTTCATTATCGGTAACGAATTTTTTCTCCTCCATCTTCCTGGTTTTGCCAGAGCTTTCCATTGAAGAACTCATATAGAAATATGAACTGCACTGGCTGGAAAAATCATTAGAGTAAAGTGGCTCACCATCTATAATTTTCTGAAGCGGACGTTCTTTTCCATTTCTGATGAATATCAATGAACCGTCTGCAGGAATTAAGATCTTATGATCTGAATCCTGACTGAAACTAATACCGTATTTGAGAGTAAGAATTTCCTTTAACGCATTTACCTGATATTTTATGGCATAGGGATGACGGTTAACGAAAGAATATACGGCGGGTGGCAGAAGAAGATCATTATCTCCGGAATTGAACAACCGTTCGAGCTTATCGATAACATAACCTTTGTATTCAATTTCACCGTAAGATTCTTTATTTAAAAGTTTGTTGAAAATGGCTCTTTGGATGGCAGGTGGGCAGTCGTTTGCGTGTATGGTGAATTCTTCGCTTTGGTATAATTTTACCGCCCGGATGTCTTGGACATTAATAACGCAGTTAATCCGGTCAAGCGACTGGTCCATGAGGAAATAGCTGCCGGTGAGAATGAGCGAATCTACAGTTATCTCCTCCATTCGAAGCGATGTCCCTTCACGGATAATTCCGGCGAGAGTAGCGACTTCACTTCCCTGAGGACTTCTGAATCTTATATCGGAAACATAAGGTTTCAAAGAGGCCTTGAGCTTGTTGAAAACCGGCTCAAGCGGGAGCATATATTGTTTATCTTCGGATACTGTTGTTACCAGTAAAGGCTTGTCTGTTGTAAGTTTCAGGTTTTCTGCAATTTCTCTGGCGATGTTCTCGATATTCTGGTCGAAAGTCGCGAAAAGAACCATGGCGTTAATACAGATAAGAAAGAGCGCCTTTACCAGCATATTCATTGAATATCCGATCTGTTAATGGTGGCAGGATGCATTTCCTCTATTTGCCCAGATTGCTTTAAAATGGAATCGAAATGGCAAAAAGACTCAAACTGATACCTGATATAGTATAACAGATATTACGATCTTCTGCATTTCTTCTGAAGGATTCCCAACAATCATCGAATTCACCTTGATGAGAACCAGCCTTAAGACCTTGATAATCAGAATAACTTTTTTTTGCCTGTGTCTCGAAATAATAACCCATGCTTCCGAATGTGACTGCCAGAGACAAGGATACAATACGCCTGACCACACGAAACTTCTTCAAGGCAATTTTTCTTGAAGCAGTAACAGAATCAATATATGCCTTGGTATGTTCAAGAAAATAGTCTTTCACGACAAGCGTATCCTTGATTACTAACAGACTCTCAGATATTTCCTCATAGCCTTCCGCTTTCAGAGAAAGCAGATAATTTCCGGGCTGAAGCTTCACTTGAAGAGGTGTAGTGCCAAGCAGCGTAGATCCAACAAATGCACTTGCCTTCACTTTTGCGGGTCTGGTCTTAATGGAAACAGAGCCACGAGCTTCTCGATATATGCGTTCTTTCTCCCTTTTTTTGTCAAGATCTTTAATGAACTGGGCATACTCATTACTTTTTTCAATATAATCCGGATAAGAGAATGTACCCCGTAGATCATAATCAATATTCTTAAATTTCAATTTTAATCCGGTGAAATAAACGTAATAATTTTCTTTGATGCTGTCCCTTGGAATAGTGATAAACCAGTTTTTATAAATCAGTATGATCTTTCCGCTTCCGGTGCCTTTTGCATAAAATTCTTTTGCTTCCTCACGTGGGATATATAATTTGCCACCAAAGGAAAAAACGAAACCTTTCTCAGCAACCGACATGGTTACCGGAAAAAAACCGCTGTCCGCATTATATTTTGACAGCTTAAGCAGGTCACCATCGAAATATTTCGTATATTCACGTTCCTTGATACTGTCCAGATACGCTTCCATCGGAGGAATAACACTGAGTACCCTGGTACGTTTTTCGCTAAATTGTTTATTGAGTTCATCCTTTTCCTGGTTAAACTTGGCAATGTACTTATCTTTCCGATTTTCGAATTCTTCGGTAGTTTCAAACTGGTCTTTAGGATCCATCTTTGGGTAATTGGCAACAAACGCTTCGAGTGCCTTGATGGAATCTTCTTGTAGTTTCAGAGCTCTATTTCTTAGAGTCTCTATTCTTTGATCTATCTCTAAAACACTCTCAGTATTTTCTGCGGTGTACGCCTCGATATCGATTTCGGATCCATCTTCAAATACCGGTTTACTTTTAAGCTCGAAATGTTTCTTTATTAACATTCCACTTTGCAGGTCGACGAAATTTTCAGCTATAAAATACCCTTTCATATCGAGCCGGATAATGGCAGAAGGTTCGTATATTGCTCCCAGATACAATGGCGTAATTCCCTGATACTCGTTGTTTATATATACCTGTGCACCAGGAGGATCGGACGTTATATTGAGGCGGCAAGGTAATGCATCAAGCATCCGTATCTCTTTCCAAACCGAATCGTGATAAAAAATGCTGGCTATGTTTTCTACATATATCAGATCTTCATCAAAATAAACATTTTCAATATCCATGTCGGGGTTGTCGGTCTGTGAAGAATAAATTTTGCGGCTGATAAAAGTGGTAATCGAAATTTTTTCCGATGGTTTGAAGGCAGAAAGCCTGCTATAGGCATTGGGGTCCATTAAACCTAAATATAATCCGTACTCTTTGGCACTAAAACGCCTTCTTAGTAATACCTGACCTTTTTTCAGAACCTCAGGTGGAGTGGTAATTTGCTGTAATGTAGTACCTGTTACCGGGATAATGAATGAATTACCAACTGCAGGAACCGACTTTGTGGTGTCACTGAATGATTCAATATTAAAATGTTTATCTTCAAAGGCATAAGCAGAAATAGTAACAGAAAAAATGGCTGCTATTAAAATTTTTTTGTTCATTGCTATAACCGTCTCTCAATGAGGCAAAATTGATTGATTAAATGTTTTAAAAAAAAAGGCGACACAAAAATTAAAACTTTCCATGTTTTTTAACAAACTTTTTAAAATTTGGAAAGCGATTTGGAAATATATTTAATTACACTGCTTTTCAAAATAAATATACATTGAAATTAATGCTGTCCAAATCTGAATCTGTACTGCATTGGATCTTTTCCCGACAGCCCATTGTTCAGATTGCAGCAATGATTACCGCAATGCAGTTATGCAGCATCCTTTGCCTGCAAAAATCCGCCCATTCATATATACTTAAACCCTGATCAATAACAGTTGCATTAATACTGTATAATTTTGCTTTTAATTGAAATTTACGCTTTGCAATAAGATTTGCTTTATTTAATAACAAGAAAAATATATCCTGGTAAAATTGCCAAGGTCGATGTTCGTTTGCATATCCAAAGTTGATTTGCCTGGGCTTTTATGCCCAATTGTTTTACCCTCACAGCTGGCTAATTCTTTTGTAATAACATAAAAAAAATAAGTCTTGCACAACTAACAGAATAGCGCACAGACAAACTGTTACCAGCAGCTGAAAACTTTTGATTTATATTCTGACATCCTGTTTTTAGCCATACTCTCCAATTCAAATCGTGAAAAGAATCCTATTATCTGGCTGAACAACTACTATTTTACTCATGTGTAAGTTTTCCTTTAAATTGTGTATCTTTTTTTTACAACAATAGAGTACGCTACGGAGGGCTTACACTTTTCTAATCTTATTTTGGACAAGTCTGAATTAAATTATTAATGAAAATTGGAGATTTCTATTGTTATACTTTTTCTTATTTGACTTTGATACTATTTTAAAACTAAATGATATCATCTTTTATTCAACTATGCTGATTGTTATGAAGCAGCAAATGGAAAGATTGGTCCTATATTAAGAAAAACTATGATTTTAAACAGATTATTAATAATTTTGCTTTTCTTGCCGCTATTTTTCTGTGCATCTGCTGTAAAAAAAGATAAGATTGAGAGTACCAGGAAGGAAAGTGACTGGACAATCTATCACCCGGTTTCTTCAACTCATTTTATCGGTGTGGGATGTGCTAAAATGGAGGCAAATACCGATAATGCACAGAGAGTGGCTAGAAACGCAGCACTTGAGGATATCTCCAGCCAGATAAAAGTAAGGGTAGAAAGCAATACAGTGGTTGAAGAGACCCAGAAAACTATTGATGGGCAAACCACCGATGCATCAAATTTCAATGAAAAAATCAAAACCTATACAGAATCGATATTAGAAGGTGTTGAGACTGTCGAAACAAA
>CAYPMS010000118.1:0-11148 GCA_964411655.1 uncultured Fibrobacter sp. | reverse complement strand
CGCCTCTGGAAAGCGCAGGTTTGAAGATATTGGATGCATCAAGACTGCCCTCAGAACCACCAGCACCAACAATGGTGTGAAGTTCATCGATAAAGATGATAATATTCTCATTTTTCTGCAGTTCCACCATAAGAGCTTTCAGTCGTTCTTCAAACTGTCCCCTGTATTTGGTACCAGCAACCATGGAAGCCATATCCAGATTGATTACTCTCTTATTTTCCAGAACCTGGGGGATACTCTTTTCGTAAATCTTCTGGGCCAGTCCCTCAACTATTGCAGTTTTACCTATTCCAGGCTCTCCTATAAGAACAGGATTATTCTTTTTGCGTCGGCTAAGGATCTGTACTACCCGCTCTATCTCCTTCTCTCTTCCGATAACCGGATCAAGTTTAGATTCTCTGGCCATAGCGGTAAGATCTCTGCCAAAATGATCAAGAAAAGGAGTCTTACTTTTTTCTTTTGCAGCTCCTACAGTCTCCCCACCCCGAAGAACCCGGTTAATTTCATCTTTAACCCGTTCATACTCCAGACCGGCAGCCGCCAAAGCATTAGCAGCAGAAGATTCAGTGTCTTTCATTAATGCCAACAAAAGATGCTCTGTCCCAATATATTTATGAGACATCGAACGAGCTTCATTTGCTGCAATCTCCAGCACTTTTTTAGCCCTGGGAGTAAATGGGAGCATCTGTCCGATGGTCATCATTCCACCAGTAGAGGTAATTGTTTTCTCGATACTGGCTGTAAGCTCATCCAGATCAACCCCCATACTGCGCATCACTGCAACAGCTACTCCATCGCCCTCTTTAATCAGCCCCAATAACAGATGCTCAGTTCCTACATAATCGTTTCCCAGACGAACTGACTCCTCGCGGGCAATCTGCATTACTTTCTTGACTCGATCTGTAAACATCCCGTTCATCATCTATTTTTCCTTTTTAATTGCACATTCAGTTAATTAAGAGCATAAATCTTTTTCTTCTGAACGTGGAGATCTTTTCTTTCTTTTTCTCTTTGTTAGCAATTCTCTGACCAATTCCGCTCTGGCTACTGAAATTTCGGTTTCATCCAGATTCTTTTTGCGAAAGATCTGAAGATGAGCAGGCATGGAGAGCAAGGTCATTCGGTTTAGTTCCTCAATCTCCAGCGATTCAAAAAATCCGAGATTAATTCCCAACCTCAAAGCTGAAGTGAGATTTAAACACTCTGTAACACTGAGAGTTCTGGCATGAAGAAGAATTCCATAAGCCCGGTAAATTTTATCGGTAATCTCCAGGCGAGCTTCATTGCATATGCGCTCTCTAGCTGCACGCTCATGCTTAATAACCTCGCAGATGATTTTCTCGGTAGAACTGAGAAATTCACTCTCATGTGCACCCATAGTCGCCTGGTTAGAGAGCTGAAAAAAATTACCTACCACCTCTGAGTGTTCACCAAAAAAGCCACGGGTTGAGATACCCATCTGACTGGCCCCCTGCAAAACCGCATCTATGGCTTTAGTAAGTACCAGTCCCGGCAGATGCATTAAAAAAGAGATCCTTAACCCTGTACCGGAATTGGTAGGGCAACAGGTCAGAAAACCCCGCCGCAAATCAAATGCAAACCGCAGCTTGCGCCCTAAAGTATCATCAAGCTTATTGAGCATCTCCCAGAGTATCTCCGGCTGATAACCAGAATCCAGCCCCTGAATACGCAGATGATCCTCCTCATTGATCATAATATTGATTCGCTGAGTGGGATCAGAAGCAATCCCCCGTTGCCCTTCCATGTTCATCAGATCAGGACTGGCTATCCGATTTTCCACGAAAAACTGCTGCTCAATCTTCTGCAATCCACTAAAATTTACCACTTCAAAATGAGGAAGCTTTGATTCGTTACTCAATATATTGGCAACTTCATTGTAAACCAGCTTGCGTTCATCAGCAGAAGCATGATAAGGAAATGCCCGGTGCACTAAATTACGTGCCAGACGAATACGGCTGGAAATAACAACATCCGAATCAGGTCCTCTGTTATTAAACCACGCCGGCAATTTATCCGCATCCAGAAAAGATCTGGTCATTCTCCGCTACTCCAAACTATTCTTTTTCAAATTGTGAATAGTATCCCTGATCATTGCTGCCTGTTCAAACTCCTCGTTTTTTATGGCGATAGCAAGCGCATGCCGTAACCGTTTTATCTCACCATTGACACTCCCTCCAGCAGCAGTCAAACCTGAGTACTTCTTCCCTTTATGCATCGAAGAACCATGTACCTGAACCAGAAGTTCATCTATCTCCGTTTCAAATGCATTGTAGCAATCCGAGCAGCCTAACCAGCCCTTGTTTCGAAAATCCGAGAATTTCAGTCCACAACGGGAACAGGATTTCTGAGGGATTTTCTCATTTGAATCATTTTCAGAAATAAGCTCATCCTGAATAGAGATGTTAATCCCCTTTTTACGGGCACACTCGTCACAAAGATGAAATACATGAGTTTCATTCTGCAGTATCTGTGTCAAATGTATATTTGCAGGATTTATCCCACATTCATCACACATATTCATTTTCTTTGTTCCTTTAAAACTGCTACCAAGGTAAATTTGTACTAGATTGTATTAAATATAAATTTAAAAAGGCTCAAACGGAAACCGAGATATTCCGCAATAAGCTGCCTCATTAAAAATAACTGATGAAGACCTGAAAAGAATAGCTCAACCCAAAGCCTTTTCTGCCACCATCTTACCATCATCAATGGTCAATATCCGGTGCAGACCGGCAGTCAACTGGCTGTTGTGAGTCGCAATTAAAAAAGTCTGATTCAACTCACGATTGGCCCTGTTAAAAAACTCCAGCAGTTTCTCTCCATTACCCTTGTCCAGATTGCCTGTTGGTTCATCTGCAATAACCAGAGCCGGATCATTAAACAAAGCCCTGGCCAAAGCCACCCTCTGCCTCTCTCCTCCGGAAAGCTCTGTCGGAAAATGGCTCAATCGCGAAGACAAGCCAAAGATCCCCAGAAGATCTCTGGCTTTCTTTAAACACTCATTCCGTGATTTCCCCATTATCAGGCCCGGAACAATGGTGTTTTCCAATGCCGTAAAATCAGGCAAAAGATGATGAAACTGAAAAACAAAACCTATATGACGATTTCTGAACTCTGCCAGCTCTATCGCAGACATCGACCCCAACTGCTTTTTACAAACCACAACCGTGCCCGAATCAAATTTATCCAAACCACCCAGAATCTGTAACAAAGTGGTTTTCCCTGCCCCTGAAACCCCTAAAAGAGCAATCATCTCACCTTTGTTAATGGTAAAGGAGATTCCCTTCAACACCTCAAAGGCACCCTGATCATCGATATATTTTTTCCTCAGGTCGCGTACATCAACTAACACTTCTGACACTTTTTTTGCCCCTACTCGTAACGCATTGATTCAGCCGGCAGCATTTTTGATGCTTTGTAAGCAGGATAAATGGTGGTCAGCCAGGCGATAACATTTGCGGAAACATAAACCATCAGAATGTCTGCTGTCTGAATAATTACCGGTAATGTATTGATAAAATAAATATCACCAGGTAAAGTAATCAGTCTCCAGTGATACTGGATATAACAGAGAGAAACCCCAAGCACCGTTCCCACTGTAGATCCTACAAACCCCACTATTATCCCATAACGCATGAATATTTTCATTATCGCCGAAGAAGTGGCCCCCATACTCATCAGTATGCCGATTTCTCTCCGTTTCTCAGAGACCGTAGTCACTAAGGACGAAACAATGTTTAAAGCTGCAACAAACATAATCAGTGATATGACTATGAAAATGATCAGTTTCTCAAGCTTCATCCATTGGAATATGGACTTGTTCTGCATCATCCAATCCACAGCGCGGTAAGGATATCCCCCCAGAAAATCCCGCAAATCTGAAGCAATATCGCCAGCTTTAAAAAGATCATTGGTCTTAATCTGAATTCCTTCCACGCCCTTGAAGTTCAAAAGTTGCTGAGCAGAATTAATAGATATGTAGATCAGTCCTAGATCATACTCGTACATACCAGTCTCAAAAACCCCGGTAACAGTAAAGCGACTCATCCTGGGTACCGGATCAGCTTCACCTTCAACATTGGCCAGCGTCATTAACACCACCTCGGCACCATCACGTATACCAAGTTTATCAGCCAGCCCCAAACCGATACATATTCCGGGATACTTTCTTCCCTTATCCGATTCTGCACTGTCCAGATTGAATGTGCCCCATTTGACAGTCGTACCAAGATCGGTTACAGTTGGCTCCAGTTTGTCATCAACAGCGGTAAACATGACGCCCTCCTGAACCTGATCATGCTCAATAGCAGCTTTACCTAAAATATAGGGGGCAGCACCGCTGACTCCGGGGAAATCAAGAATTACCTGCCGTAAAGAGTCATAATTCTGAATAGGTATGGAATGATATTGCATAATGCGGGCATGAGCGTGAGTACCCACGATCCTATCCCGCACCTCTTTTTCAAAACCGTTAGCGATCGACAGGGCTATTATCAGAACAAAACTGCCCAGACAGATCCCTATGGCAGTAACATAGGTTCCCACCTTGCGTTTTCCACGCAGATACCGCCAGGAAATAAATGCTTCAAAATAACTCATATTTTCCGGTAAATTCTCCCCCGCAAAAAGCCGATTTATTCCGGACGCATCAGCGGAAACAATACCACATCACGCAAAGTGGCTGCATTTGTTAAAAGGGCGATGATTCTGTCAATACCCATACCCCACCCGGAAATCGGGGGCATACCGAATTCAATACACTGAAGGAAATCATTGTCCACCTCCATTGTCTCCTTGTCCCCATGCGCCCTGGCCTGAGCCTGCTGCTTAAAGCGCTCGGCCTGATCGACCGGATCAACCAGTTCAGAATATGCATTTACCACTTCCCAGCCATTGACCACCAACTGGAAACGATCCACCACCAACGGGTTTTCATCGTTTTTACGGGCCAAAGGAGAAAGATCCAATGGATGATGGGTAATAAAGGTGGGATTTACAAGTTGTGGTCTGGAAACCTTTTTGTAAAGAAGATCAATTAAAGTTCCACGCCCTGCAGTGGCAATCTCCACATCGGTTTCAAAACGAATCCCTTTCCTGTCAATCTCCTTCATCAAATCTTCTTTAGTACTGAAAGCATCGATATCGATGCCACAATCTTTAAGGATTAACTCCCGGAAAGAGTATCTGGGCCACTGTCCTTCAAAGGAGATCTCGGTTCCCTGATATGTCAGTTTGAGACTGCCATTGACCTTTGTCAGAAGGTCCTTAAACAGCTCTTCAGTGAAATTCATGTTATACACATAATTCCAATAGGATGCATAATATTACAGAAGAGTGAAATCCTGCAAATGCGATGCATCCATTCCCTCGTTTCTGAATGATCTGGCAAACTCATAAACCCGGTCAAAACCTCCGGCAATCGCACGTTTGAGATAAGTTTCCGGAGCGATACGAAGATAAATGTCAATATCCAGAGCATTATGATGGGTCTTGAAAGGACGGGCCAGCGCACCAGTAGCCTTATTTGTCAGAACCGGGGTGTCAATCTCTGTAAAACCATGATTGTCAAGAAAATCTCTGATTGTTCTTATGATTTGAACTCTTTTTTTAAACCGCTCCCTGGACTCTTCTGACATAATCAGATCAAGATACCTCTTACGCAAACGAAGTTCAGGATCGGTAATTCCATGAAACTTTTCTGGTAAAGGCCGCAACGACTTGGAAAGAAAGGTAAAGCTGGAAATGTCTATCGTTTTTTCACCAGTTTTGGTAGTAATGACTTCCCCTTCAACACCGATGAAATCACCTACATCCACCAGACGTTTCAAATCCTCAAACTGCTTACCCAACTTGTTTTTCTGTACCGAAAACTGTATCTTCCCATCAACATCATACAAATGTCCAAAGGCCAGCTTTCCAAAATATCGCAATGCGATGATTCGTCCTGCCACCCTCACACCCCTTGTACCATCAGGAAGTTTCGATGCTTCATTCAACCGGTGTGTTCGTTCAAAACGTTCACAATAGGGGTGATATCCAGCTTCGATAAGTTGAGACACCTTATTAAGACGAACCTTCATCTGCTCATGTAAATCAGTTTGAGTATCCACAGATCCAATCTCCAGATATTAAATTCAATTGTTCCGGCTTATTACAGAGAAAAAACATTAGTACGAATACGTATCACACCGATAGTTATTTCTTTTCCAAAAACAGCCAGTTTCAGCAAACCGCTAAAAATAGTTCATTTATCCGGAATTTCAAAACAGGATTACAAATTTATTCAGATATCCGAATCTGCAGACCAGAAAATCAGTATCAGCACTCCATATATGATGATCATCTTAGAATGTTTAATTTCCCTTTTTAATATAAAAGTGAACAAAACTATTGATATCTGAATAGATATAAACGATCTTATTGTTTGATTTATTTAGTGTTAGGTTGCCATTCTGTCCATTTGGCAAACATAAGATTTATTCTTCTGAATCAGTCTAAATTCATTCAGGAGGCGATTTTGTTAAAACCATTAATAATGGTATGCGCAATGGCCACAATATGCAATTCTGCGAGTCTGATCTCCCCGGATAACCCAAATCTTCAATATTTTGGAAGATTCGACCTTTCAAATCCTTCTGAAGCAGCTTTTGAATGGCCAGGAGTTTATATCAGGGCAGCCTTCCAGGGCACTTCCTGCAAAATCATCCTGGAGGGTAATGATTTCTTTGATGTGTTTATAGATGAAAAACCGGTTGCAGTAATCAAATCACGCCCACAAACTGACACTATCATCGCAGCTAGTGGCCTGGAGGATAAAATCCACCAGTTTCTCCTGAAAAAACGCTCAGAATCCAGCTCTCCATCCTTCTTTCGGGGACTGATACTGGATAGCGGGAAAACACTGGTCCAACCTCCTGCCCCACCATCCCGCAAAATTGAGTTTATCGGAGACTCCTACACAGCAGGTTTTGCAAATGAATACAGCTCAAGAGAGTGCCCAAATGACAAAGCAGACTCCATCATCATGAGTTTTACCAATACCAATAAGGCTTTCGGCCCCCAGGTCGCCAGCTATTTCAATGCGCAGTACCAGATCAACGCTATCTCGGGAAAAGGTCTGGTTCGCAACTATAATGGCTTGAATCCGGGAAAAGAGCTACCCTTCTATTATGAAAAAACCCTGCTTTCATCCGATAATAAAATCTGGAATTTCTCTAAATGGAAAGCAGATGTAGTAGTAATAGGCATAGGAATTAATGATTTCCAGGCAGATCCCCCTTATGCTGACAGTGCCAGGTTTGATTCTGCGTATGTCCAATTATTGACAAAGCTTCGTAAATACTATCCAGGAGTAAAATTTATCTGCTGTGCAACAAAGGTGTGGCCCACAGATGCTCTGATACCACGCATTAAAAGTATAGTGGAAAACCAGAAAAATAGAGGCCATAAAGATGTCTGGTACTATGAATACGCAACTGAAAACAACGCTCTTTATGGTCATCCGGGAATCAAGGATCACCAAAGCATCGCCAAAGGACTTATTCCGGTTATCACCGAAGCAACTAACTGGAAAAAGTAGTTTACGGTTTCATTACTGACTTGTTACATACAAGGGAGAATTGTGAGAATGCTTGGAATTTTTAATTCACCAATTACGGAAATGAAATGAAAAGTATATGTGTTTACTGCGGTTCCAGTACCGGAACCGATATGATTTACCGCAAAACCGCAATTGAGCTGGGAAAAGCTTTAGCACGCCACAATATCCGACTGATTTATGGTGGTGGAAAAATCGGACTGATGGGTGAACTGGCAAACTCTGTTCTTGAAAACGGCGGAGAAGTGCTCGGTATTATTCCCCGATTCCTGTATGAAAAAGAGGTCGCTCATACCGGGCTTACCAGGCTTGAAGTAGTCGAAACGATGCACCAGAGAAAAGCTGCGATGATAAAAGAAGCCGATGGATTCATTACTTTACCTGGTGGTTTTGGAACTCTGGATGAAACATTCGAGGTAATCTCCTGGGGACAACTGCAACTGCATCAGAAACCCTGTGCATTTTTTAATATTCAGGGATATTACGATGAGCTTAAAAATTTCATAGAAAAAGCCGTAAAAGAGGGCTTTGTAGATAAAAAATTCAAGCAGCTATTCTGTTTTGAAAGCAACCTTCTGAATATTATGGATTTTTTCTCCTCCTATAATCACCCATTCTCAGATAAGGCACTTGATGCTTTGAATGCGCAATTCAACAGCAAAGCCGAAAACTGAGCTGGATAAACACGATTGTCAAAAAGTAAATCTTTCCGAATGTATGTTTTTTGATGCGATACCGCTGTTTTTAAGGTCTTTAGTTACACTTTTTCTCATCGAATCCGGCCCGCAGATATAAACAACAGTATTTTTGGTCTCTTTTTTTCTGATCAGCGGATCCAGAATAATTTTATCAATCCTTCTGCTTCCGGTATTTGCACTATCAGATCTGGTAACTACCGGTACAAACAGAAACAGGTTGTTTTTTGATTCGATGGAAGTGAAATAATCCCTGTAAACCATCTCCTCTGCAGTTCTGGTACTCCAGATCAGAGTCAATGGAGTTTTTATATCGGCAAAATCCCATTCAGAGATAACAGAGAGAAATGGAGTGATACCAATTCCACCTGCAATGAATATATGGTGTCTTCCATCCTGCTCAGGTGTAAATACACCATAAGGACCATCAAAAAGTACCTTTGTCCCTGGGGGAACATCTTTGAGTTTTGAAGTATAATCCCCCATGTTCTTTACAGTTATAGTCAATTCATCTGTTCCCGGCTGTGATGAAATAGTAAACGGATGCTCTTCTTTACTGTACATCTTCGACATGATGCGAAAATAACCGAACTGTCCTGCCCTGTATTTAACAGCAGTACCAGTAGTGTGATGCATCCGGATTTCCACTATTTCATCAGTCATTCGAATAACCTTTGTAACCGTCAGCCATCTTCCGGAAACGAATCGCCTGATGAATTTATGGTAGATAAAAATAGAAATGCCTGTGAAAGCCCAAATATTCAAAATCACGATCCGCCAGTTATTCTCCTGAGTCGAAGGCGCCAGAAAAGCATGTATTGCAGCAAGAAAAGCAGCTATAGAAGTAAAATTGTGAAAGGCTTTTACTTTGGAATAATCCGGCTTCAGCCAGCTTACAACCTCTTTTCTTAAGGTTTTCATCCAGCCAAAGCTGAACGGGACAATACTTATCATAAACAGCAATGTCGATATAATAACAGCCAAAAAGAGAATATAAGCAGTAATTCCGGACAGAGTCTGAAATGTAAGATTGTAACCGTAAGTCTGCTTAAACAGGAAATGTGCTGCCACAAATAGCATTGCGCTCAGAGCCAGATAACCATGAAAAAGTAACACCCTGTCATGGCCGAATAACCTGTCAAAATAGCGAATTCTTGAACCGATTATTAGAACATTAAACAGATAAATGTATCCGGTCAACCCCATTACCATTCCCAAAGAATAGCTGTGGAAAAAAGAGTACCAGTTACCCCCAAAATAAAAGAAAATCGGGATTAGAGGACTGGTAATGGCAAAACTGATCCAGAATATTTTTTCGACTATTCTGTTATTCATCTGATGATAATGATTCCTGAGCAGAAGCTAGCCGTATCTTAATCATTTCCACATACTTTGCGGCATTTTTTTTCACTTCTTTCTTTGATGAAGCAGATGTTACGGCATCGACAATCGACTCAACTTTCCAATTGCTGGTCTGAGTAACGTGTAAAATTATAAAGGGCGAATACTTTTCATTTTTCTTGAGCCATTCACCGATCCAGGGTCGAATCTGCGAATTTACTCCTGAAATGCTGATGAAAATTGCTCCATAATTTGCAGGATTTTCCTTATTAAGTGCACCATTTGAGTGCTCAATTACCACAGATTCAATGGAATCTTTTTTAAGAATAGCAGCCATCTCTTTGATCAGAGCTGCTTTAAACCCGGTCTGTTCATAAGCTAATAGCACCTTTTTCTTTTGAATACTGCCGGCTTTATCCTGTGTATAGGCACTAAATTCTGATATCAAAACAAATATGAATGCAATTAGCGATCTGACCATTATAATTTCCTTACCGATATCAATCACGTTTATGTATAGATTTTATCACTCTTCATCTTCCATACCACTGAGGAAAAGATCTATATCACTTTCCAGCATCTCAAAATAATTCTGAAAATTCTGAGGTGAATAGTTTCCATAATACCAGGCTTTATACACTGTATATTCATCCATAGCCACAAATGAGCCGACACGGGTCTCCTGGTTAAGCATATTAATGATGGAAAGCAAGGTGGGGTCTTCAGGATTATAGCTCTCAGCCCCCTTGAAAGCAGTAGTAAACATAATACCATTATTCTCTTCATTAAGAGCAATCCAGACTTTCTCAGGATGCTCAAAGGTATAAACACCTTCATCTACAGTCTCAGAATATCCGATTTTTGCCATATGCCCCCTTATCGAAATCAAATCGTTTTTTTCAGCCATTGTCTGCTCCTTCTTGATTTTCCTCACCTTTTAGAATTTGCCGGTAACGAATTTGTTTTTCCCGCCCTAACTCTATCAATCTAATATCTTCCATTCCCGATTTAAAACACCGGAAAATATTTTATCCTGCTAATATATCATAAGATTACAAAATAACTAACAAAAAACTGCCTTGTAACGTGTTTAATTTTTGTAACAGGAGTCACAGTGAAGCCAGTCAAGTATGGGCGGTATTTCTTTTCCTTCTGTTTTTTTCGATTCTATGGGAAAAAATCAAAATTTCTGGGGCAGTCTAAACAGCCGTCTGCAAAGATTTATCTATTACTTGCAAATAGCTGTCAATTAATTGCAAAGAAAATCACTTGTTTTTTAACATCTGTCTTATCAAGAATAGAACGTTCCTTCTTCAACAATAAACTTTCCTATTTTATAAAATCAAAATTAATTATGTAAATTAAATTACCCTGCTCCTGTTCAGAGTTTGGGTATTGTAATTTGGAAATTATTATGAATTTGTGATTTGCGATTTGATACCAGTAGTGTCCGGTTAATTTAACAAAAGATCAAGGCCACCAAACCTATATTTA
>CAYPMS010000117.1:0-11171 GCA_964411655.1 uncultured Fibrobacter sp. | reverse complement strand
ATTGAAGTTTTTGAACGTGCCATTTTTGTATCCATCCGTTCAGAAAATAATTAAAGATAATCTTTTAACCACACCCTGATACTTCAATCACAGGGCAGTTACGGAGTCAATCAGCAAGTTCTGCTAAATTCTATAATATAGTGTTCCTTTAATTCAATTGAGCAAATCTGGCAAAGAATAAGGAAAAAGTGTTCCAGAGACTGGAACACTTTATTTTGTCTTTTTTTCAGCAACTGTTTCCTTTTATATCAGTATAATTGTTTTCCAGAAGCAAATAAGTGGTGCATCAACCAGGAAATCATAATCTAAAATCGGATGGCAGAGTCCCAAATTAGGCGGAAATTATCAAAAAATTCAGATTCTATCGCTCCGTTTTTGTATAATTAATTTATAATCAGGTTTATACTGCCTATAAACTCATCATTACCCAGGAGATCTTATGAATCACCTACGCACTATTCTATCTTTTGCTGCTCTTTTCCTGATACTTCCAATCCAGTCTCATGCTACTATCGGATTCGGGGTTCACTGGGGAAACGACTTTTCCTTAAATATGGATGACGTTTCAAGAAAACAGCTCTCATTTGGTGATTTATCCATTGATCCGGCTTCAGTTTACGGCATTAAACCTGATTCACTGGGACTGATCAGTGGTTCAATCCTGCCTATTTACATAGATCAAAGCAGTTGGAGCAAGAAACCTTTCAACATCGGTGCAAAAATTTTTATCGATATAATTCCGGTGTTGGATGCCATTGAGATTTCCACCAATTTCGGAGTCTGGGAATATAAAAGCGCACTTATCTACCCTGTCTCCATGTCATATCGCCAGAATTCAAATAATTATAATCATCCGGACAGTCTTTTCGATGTTGAGTATGATACTCTTCCACTATCACTCGAAAAATTCGATATGGAATTTCTTGGATTGAAAAACACTCCATTCATGAAGCTTCATTTTGATCTTACCATAAGAAAAAACATTTTCGAAGCACCTGCAAAAATTTTAAGGATCTATGCAGGTGCAGGTCCAAGCCTTCACTTTGCCACCCCTGTTTTAAACAAAGAACTCATCGAGGAAGCGCTTGGAGAAGCAATTAAAGGAGAAAAACCGCTCAGTGTTTTATCAGGAAATGTCTTCGAGAATGATCAGCTCACTAAAAAGATAATGAAAAAAATCACCCGCAGTCTGATGATTCCTCACTGGGGATGCCACATCATTGCAGGTACCATGCTTAAGTTACCGGTAGTTCCAATTGGATTCTACTTTGATGGCAAGCTTATGATCCCCTTTGATAATGTGGACAAACACAATGACCTGGGCGGATTGGGATTCCTGCTCAATACCGGAATCAGCCTTTCATTTTAAACTGAAAAACCTTTGACGCAGGATAACAGGTGATCTTTTATATCAATACAATGCATTGATATATTACCTGACCGGCGCCATTCTACTAATTGTAAATTTAACAGTAAAGAAGGAACACTTTCACATGTTGATTTCAGTATTTTTCATTATTTCCTGAATTTCGGGGGAGCTTTATTTTATATAATCTTTACCAGTATTGTTATTCATATATACAGATAAATTGCAATTATTCTTCCGGAATATTTCCTTATCCAAAACAACTCTGACAAATTGCTCCCCACAGAGCGAATGCTGCAATATATTTTTTAGCTATAAAGAAATAATTTAGGACAAACACGAGGGAGATCTCACACCATGGACCGTTTATGGGCCCCTTGGCGAATGCAGTACATACAGAATGTTGACAACAAGAATGAGGGATGCATCTTCTGTACTAAACCCGCAGAAACAGATGATCGTAAAAATCTTATCCTCTACAGGGGGACCAACTGTTTTATAATGATGAACCTTTTCCCTTACAATAATGGACATCTGATGATTGTTCCCTACCAACACACATCAGATATTCTCTCTTTAGAACCAGAAAGTGCTTCTGAACTCTGGTCTCTTGTCTGCCTGAGCAAAAAGGCTCTTTCCAAGAGTTTCAATCCCGAAGGTTTCAACATTGGTATGAATCTGGGAAGAGTAAGTGGTGCGGGAATAGATCAGCATATTCACATGCACATAGTCCCCCGATGGAACGGAGACAGCAATTTTATGCCGGTAATTGCAGAAACTAAGGTAATCTCACAGGCGATAACAGATACCTATGATGCTCTGAAACCACATTTTAATTTCAATTAGAAATTTCAGATCTCAGATCCTACAATCTGAGATATATATTTTTAAATCTAAAATCTTTATTTTGAAATCTTATATTTTTGCAAGCTGATTTCACCATCAGTCATTGATGCATAATTGTAATTTAACAGCCAGGAACCGGTATTCAGATAGATTCCGGAATCGAACCGGCATAATTCTGCATGATGAGTATGGCCAAATATTACCAGGTCATTTCCGGCTTCCAGATGCTTTTTTGCATGTTCCCTGTATTCTTTTTTAATGGATTCGGAAAGAGTCTTGCGCAGATACTTCCTGCTTGAACCGGAACAAAAGGAACCAATAGTCACTCCCCAATCCGGGTGCAGAAGCTTATAGATGCGTTGGTTAAGAGGATTTCTCAGAATTTTTTTCAGGATTCTATAGCCAAAATCCCTCTTGATAAGTCCATCTCCATGAAACATATATACTTTCTTCCCCTGGATCTGAACTTCCAATGAGTTTTGATAAATATTGATGCCGATGTTTTCTTTCAGGAAAGATCCTAAAGCGAAATCATGGTTACCGGCCAGATAGTGAACTTTTACACCACGATCAACAAGCCTTTTCAGACAGCAGAGGACCGAGAAGTAATCAGAACGGATAACATAGCGATATTCTATCCAGAAGTCGAAAAGATCTCCGATGATGTAGAGGTCCGTCAGATTCTGGGCTGCATTATTTAAGAGATCTTCAAAATGCTTCTCTCTGTCTTCCCCACCTTCAACAGGAATTCCGAAATGTGCATCTGAAATAAAAAAAACAGTATGGTTGCTCATTAAACGAGGCCCAAAAAACTAAAAAAGGAAAAGGCGAACAAACACTGTCCGCCCTGGAAATAGGCAACCGGAAATGGGCAGCCACTTCATCTTCTGTTATTTATTCCCAGAGATCATCTGCACTATCCAGATCGCTAGCCATATCGCTGAAATTAGCATTCTCATCATGAATGTTGCCAAAATTCAGCTCTCGCATGTCCTCATCCATATCAGATTCGTCATCGACATATCTTTCGTCTACATCGCGCAGAATCTCATCAGCGTCGAATTGCTCATCGAGTATCACTGGCTATCACCTCCTTCCGCTCCAGGGGCGGTATGTTGCTGTAAATTGCAGATCAAATAATAATGAATTCTAATAGCAATGTCAATATTTTTTTATATTTTTTTAATTTTTTATATGTGCTATTTTCCGAAGAGTTCGAACTGAAAAACGGAAAATTGTACCAGAATTTTATTCCGGTATAACTGCTGTAAATAGCTGATATTAAGCAAATTTGAGTGTGTCGGAATTGAAGTGATTCTGTAAAATCAGGGATTACCATTTTTCCTGATGATGTCATCTATTTCCTGTTGAACTTTAGCCTTATAAAGAACTTCTTCCAGATCATGAGCTATTTTTTTACCCTGCTGCAGAATATCTTCCCTTTTCTCTAAAAGAGCAAGCTCCAGCTCCTTTTTACGATTCTCTTCATGGCGGATCTTTAAAAGCAGCACGCTGTGGCCCACCGAAATCCCCAAAAGCAGAATAAATACCTGAATTAAATAAAAAAACAGTAAACCTTCAGCCATTAAATTTATACCTCAAAGTATGTGTTATTTTCATGCGACAAGTAATATACTCTAAATATATCTCAGGTTGGCTGCGAAAGCAATCCAATAAATTAATGATGCCTCAGAGTTAAAAACTACGGGTCAGCCCAGACGAAATTTATCTGTGTTAAAATTCATCCTGCGTGCAAAATTAACCAGTTTAAGAAACAGATCCCTGGTTTCACCAACGTCATTTTTCTGAACATCAAGAACAGTTAATTTATCGTACAACTGCTGCACTTTGGTCTTAAGAACCGGATGAAACATATCTTCAAGCTTATGTTTGGAAACTGGAATACTGAACCGATCCACAAGATTCAGCAAATAACGGATCCGGTCACATTTTTCGATAGATAAATTATCCTGCAAAGTCTTAAGCTCATCAATAAGGATTTTTTCCAACACTTCAGCACCATTATTTAGATCAATACTGACCTGAAAACGATTCATGGTTCTGAACATTTCCAGAAGCTTCGAAAAGAGCTCATCTTCAAACCCTGGTGTGGCTGCTTTTTTTATGGTACTGTCCCACTGATCCTGAAACACAAAGGAAAGAGGCGCGGTACAATACGATGGAAGAGGCTGGTTAAGTCTGGAGAGAATGTCTAACTCCCTGAGGTGCTTATTTCGCCAGATACCAAACCTCTGATTTGTATCTTTGGCGATCCTCTGAAGAAAATGACTGGTTATCTGCTGCTGAGAAGTCTGAAAAATATCCACCAGACTGAAAACCTTAGTCATTTTATGCCCCATCCAGGCTTCAGGCTGCTCCACAAAGCTCTGTTCAAACTCATTTCCAGGAATTATCCACCCTGTTATATCGGAATTTTTCCGCAAAGCAACCAGTACAGCCCAGGAGCCCCCCTCTCCAGATAATTCATTTTCCAACTGCACCATATATCCGCTATATGCAGGAGAGTCGTTATTAGAAGTCAAAATCTGCTGCAGCTTAACGGAGTAATCATAAATTTCAAAAGAAGACTGTCTTTGTATCCCCAGAGTTTTTAGAATAGATACGGTAAATGCCAGAATCATCTCATGATCAAAAAAAGGCATTATATGCTGTTCAACCAGAGTACGACCATTGATGTTAGGCAGATTACTTTTGGCACTCTCAAGATCTCTGAGAAAATCATCTAAAACCTGGTTGCGCTTTGATTTTGGAATACCTAATTGTAATGCCCTGCATGCATAAGCCAGATTCTGCACGGTTTCTATCCCACTAATATCAGAGAAGAACCATCCGCAGGAGGTAAATGAAAAAAGAGAATATTTCTGAGCCTCCAGCAGCCGTTTGAAACTAAAAACCTTCTCCTGATCTAATGAGCAGATACCGCAGTGTTTCTCCAGAAACCACCGGAATTTTTTCCAGGAACAATTTTCAAAGGCGATATATCTATCCCGCACCATCCATGGGTCCACATTATAGCTGGAGAAAGCCTGCTCATATTCGGTATCGATTTTTCTCTGCAACTTTTCCAGCGCACTTCTTAATGGTGCACGCCACATCTGTTTCCAGGAGCTCTCACCGCCAGTCTTGCATCCGCAATCCCTGGCCCAGCGTCCAACTCCATGTGCACAGCTCCATGCAGTGCCCTCACCGTTGGCATTTTTCAGAATCACTTCGTAACGGGGAGGATTCTTAGCCAGAAAATAACCGAAATTAACTGGAATGATATCCAGTTCAGGTGCTACATTCTTGAAAAAATAAGCCAGACACATATCCCCAAAAGGTTTGTGATGGCCAAAGGTTTCTCCATCTGTGGCAATAGTAACCAACTGATCAGTCGGTGAATTTTCCGTAAAACAAGACCTGATCCGATTCCCCAGAATATGAGCATCTGTAAGAAGCTGACCGAAACTTATTTCTCTGGATAACCCGTCATCAAAAAAGAAGGCATCCAGATACGCTTTGGGGTCTCTATCTTTGGTGTAAATCCTGTATGCCATTCTGGTATCGATTCCGTGCTGAGCAGTAGAAGTCCATTGGCCATTACTATCCAAGGCTCTGAAACTCTCAACCTGACTGGGAGCAAGTATGACAAATTTGATTTTTTCCTCTATAAGACACTGAACCGTAACCGCATTTATTGCAGTCTCACCCAACCAGATCCCTTCAGGGTCTCTCCCAAAGCGGTTTTTAAAGAATATTTTAGCCCAGCGGATCTGAGTCAACTGATCACGTTTAGAGGAAAGCGGCATTATGATGTGATTATAAACCTGAGCAATAGCATTTCCATGCCCCTCAAGCCTTGCACAACTCTCCTGATCATCTCTTATAATCCTGTTGGCAGTGACTGGGTGATGTTTTTCCAGCCAGGAGAAAAGTGTCGGGCCAAAATTAAAACTCATATTGAGATAATTATTGTAAATATCCACAATCATCCCGTTGCCATCTAGAAGCCTCGAATAAGCATTGGGTCTATAGCATTGATCGTAGATCCGCTCATTCCAGTCATGATGAGGCGCAGCTGAAGGCTGCTTCTCAATGAGATTTATCCAGGGGTTTTCACGTGGAGGTTGATAAAAATGGCCATGAATCACCACATATTTTTTACTTTTTCTGGATTGTTTATTGCCAGTCATACAACCTTCCGTCAGGGTAGGTAACATTTTTTGATTCTAACCTTTTCTTGAGAATATCCAAACCTTGGGCAATAATATCGTTTCTGGAATCATAAATGTTTTCAAACCAGCACTCAACTTCGTTGTTGATTCTGGTATAACATTTATCGCCTATCTTTTTATCGCCAATCTGAATTTCGATTGTACTTTTCTCTCCATCGATTATCAAATTTTTGATCCAGCGAATACTCATAATTACTCTTCCTGAGATTTTTATATGAATTGCCTGTCCGATTATTAATTGACTAAACCATGTTCATTAATAAAAACCCTTGCCTTATCTGAATACAGATCTGCCGGAAATTCCAGTATTATTCTGTTAAAAACAGCTCTGGCATTCATGGCATCTCCGCAATGATAAAGAGCTTCTGCCCTGCAATAAAGAAATTCAGGAGTTTCTTCTGTAAGGGTATCCGATTCTAACAGCATTAAAGCCTCTTTGTAGCGTCCCAGGGTTATGCAGGATTTACCGGCATACAACAACAGTTCCCGGCGAATTTGATCCCCTGCACGACTATGGTTAAGTGCTTGAGAAATCTTGTGAAACGAACCACAATACAAATTATATTCGATGCTTGCCCAAACCGCAAGTGATTCAGAAGAACTCCCAAGCCGCGCAATCCAGTACTGGTATGAGATCAGCTCTTGTGCACATTCCCAGAACGGTGCAACATCCAGAGTATCTAAAAACGCAGTAAAGTCTTCATACTTGCCACTGAAAAGTAATATTCTGGCTTTCCACAATGCCGCATTTTTTTGATCCCTGTGAATTTTAAGCTCAGGTCTGTTAAAATATGTTAATGCCTTTTGAATCTCACCCTGCAGTACCAACTGACGGATAAAGAGCGAATCCCGAGCTACAGATACTGCCAGGGAGTCGATTAAATGAGCGGCATTAGCAAAATCACTGCAATTTTGATAAAAAGTGATTGCCTCTACTCTGTTTTTATCAGAACCCAATTCCATACGCGTAAGCCACCCGGCAGCAGAATCAATTTGCCCCTCCTTCAAAAATGACTGATAAGCAATGGTAGCCGCCATAGACCTGATAGAAAAACGATCAGTGCTCTGATAACTGATTCTGGCAGCCTCTATAGCCTCTCTGTATTTATGCAGTGAATACCTTTTCTGGGCTGCTTCCAAAGCCCTGGCAGCTATCGCCCCTCCCGAAGAACTTATTAGATTCAGAGCAATCAACTCCTGCCGGTAAAAACCCAGTTCCGCATAAATATCAGCCAACCAAGAATAAATGGAAACAGTGTCGGAGCCAGGAAATTCTATGCTACACCTGGAAAACTGTTCCAGTACCTTTTCTGCAGTACCAGAATCCGAATCCTTAAGTTCCCGTCCCAACTGATGAAGAGCAAATACACTAAGCATGGGTTCCTTCTGAATAGCTTTGCAGTAAAGCATGGCAATTTTACTGTAATCACCCACAAGGCCCTTAATTTTTGCCCATTTCAACCAGTCCTGCGAATCCAGCTTTCCTTCAGCATCAAAGATCGAATACAGCGTATCGGCTCTGGCATTAAATCCTCTTTTAACCAGATTGTCAATTTCGCTATAAAGAGTTTCGTTATCCTTCTCCCAATCTGAAACTATCAATGCCCAAACTGATTTTCTGGAATAAATCAAATCCGAACGATAACAGAGGAATAATAGGTTGGTAGTGGTTCTTTGCTGTTCAGTCCATTTTTTTACAAACAATATCACGCTGTCCTGATGATTTTTTCGTCCTTTTTGCGCTAATGTCTGCTGAAGAACCGAATAAAAACAGCTGGAATCGATCTGATTACAGTTCTCAAGAAGAAACTTCATTCCTGAAGAGACATCGGAGACCTGCCATGAGGAATCAACACTGGAACAACCTGAAAAAACCGGTCTTAGGCCCGCAATGAAGAATAAAACGAAAGTAACAAGAAAAGGTTTATACACCTGATCCACCATTAAAATTTAGATAAGTTTTTGCCGGAATTTAAAGAAAGCTCGTTCTGAAAGCGAATATGAATACGTCCCAGATTTTTCTGATCCCTGATATTTCTAGCCCACTCCAAAGTCATAATACCGATTCTGGATGGCAGGCGAATTCCTAACCCATAACCCAGCATTGAACTATAGTTTCCGTTAAGCTCAATCTTCTGCTCAAAACCGACTCCGCCATCGCTAAAAATATATACAGCCCCAGCACCGGTGAAATACATCAGATACTCTAATTGCCCATAAACCAAAGTCCTGAAGGCGAATTCATTGTCTGAATACCCCCTGACCGAATTATACCCCCCGACTCTGAATTTCTCTGCAGCTATCAGGTTCTGCTCCTTTGTTATAAGATGCTTTGAAACCAGCCGTAACCGAATTGCCTGCCAAGAAAACAAGGGCAGATGAGTACCCATAAGAAATTCAATACGGGTACGGGAATAATTCTTCTCTTTCCGTGCTATACCACTGCCGCTTTTAATAATTAATTCACGGGAAAATAGCCCTCTGCCTGTTTCCTGGGGAAGAGCAGCCAAAATGAAATCTGCACCATAAAAAGTACCATGCTCACCCAATGAATCATTTCTGGGAGTGGCTTCTGACACATTTGCCCCAATCCCTATACGCCACCAGGTTCCGATTTCGCTGAATAAAGCCATCTGCGCAGATAAAAAACCGTACTGATCCTTGAGCACTTCCAATTCCATCGCACCATCCAGGGTTAAAGGCAGATTTAACAGCCACGGTTTGGAAAACTCAATTTTAAGCTGTTGACGGTTTTTTTCACCAGCGTATTCAAACAAAGCAGATTCTCCGCTGCGAAACACATTTATCAGAGACAGCATCAGATTTCCATATAAGGCCGGTTTTGATTCGTGTGAAGCAGTAAAACCGGCTGTTCCTTCCAGACCCACCCCCGAGTGATCTTCAATAAAAACTGGCACTGTAACCATAAGGGCTTCACGCTGATCGCAGGAAGTATCTATCTGCGGCGTAGACAGAGTCACATTCTTAATGTATGGACGTCTTCTTAACCGTTTTTCAGAATTAATTACCTTCTGCATACTAAATATCTGACCCTGCCGTGGAGAGAAATCTTTAAGCAGAATTTCCTCTGAGGTCACAAATGGCCCATAAAAAAAAGGTGCTGCAAAGTGGCAGGTTTGATCGGTAAAAACCAGGTATTCAATAGTTAAGGTGTTTTGTTCAACATGTTTTTTAAGATTAATGGTCACATTTGCGAAAGGAAAGCCATTGTCTGCCATCAAACGGCTCAACTGATCAGCTCTCTTCCTGATTTTGCCTGCATCGTAAGGATAAGGAAAGATTTCTGTACCAAAGGAGGACAAAACAGAAGAATCCACTCCTGCAAAGGATTCAGAAACAATTTGACTTCTCTGGCCAGGAATAATCCTTATGGAATCTCTGGAAAGAGTATCCCAGGTTGCCTGAAAAAAACCCAGTGAATCCAGATAACGGGTAATCAGAATTGATTTAGAGGTGGTTTTAGAAGATTTTAGAACTGAATGTAATGCTTTGCAATTAAAAGGAGATCTCCTGGCACAACCGCTGATAATCGAATCATTCAGGAGCAGAAACGAAGTATCGTCTGCATAGGAAAAGAGAGCAATAGTCAAAAGACACAAGGTTACAAATCGGAAAATGGATATCACCCTCCCTTTTGTTGAAGACTGCGGAAAAAATTGTGGCTCTCATAAGCGAG
This sequence comes from uncultured Fibrobacter sp., assembly GCA_964411655.1. Lineage (GTDB taxonomy): Bacteria > Fibrobacterota > Chitinivibrionia > Chitinivibrionales > Chitinispirillaceae > JAAYPC01. Next base: position 1,027 of record CAYPMS010000117.1, on the reverse strand, counting down.
AACCACAGAAGTATAAGATGGAGGAAGCAGGGGTTCTTAAATTCCCTGTTTTTTCCGCCTCTCAAGAATTTCTTTTCCTTTAACAGAATATTTGGCCACAGGTACCTCTTCCAGACGCTCTATCGGAATAGGCTCTCCGGTTACCTTACAGATTCCATACGTACCATCTTCGATTCTTCGCAAAGCATCATCAATCTGTTCCAGATACTTTTGCTGCCGTTCAGCGAGTCCCATTGAAAATTCCCGCCCGTACGAAAGAGAGGCCACATCACCCAGATGATAACTGTAGCGGGAAATCTCGCCTGCGGAATCAGAAATAGACTGCTTTAAGTTGCTCTGCTGAAGCTCATCCATTTCTTCAAGCACTTTCTGTTTTTCGGAAAGCAGTTTTTCCTTGAAGTAATCAAGTTGCTTCTGTGTAAGTTTCCTATTCATTAGGTCCCCTCCATCGGATACTTTCTAAAGTTTTAGAAAATAGATAATACAATTTGCGGGATAAATATAAGTCTGCCAATATTTAATAGACGTTAATAATACCATTTTCCACCCACCAAAACAAGTCTGCTGATCCAATTATTTTAAGCTCAAATCCCGGTCTGGACCAGAAAATGATTGATCCCTTCCAATAATCCACTGTTGTTTTATGGTGCGATGCTTCCAGGTTGCACCAATTCTGCAGATGAAGCTATTCAGGAAGATTTCAAAAAGCAGTTTCTATGCCACCTTTTTTTAAACATAATGATCGTGAGGATATATTTTCTACCTGTTCTTTCTATGTCTCTTTCAAGAGATAAAGAGTGTTCCAAACAAAGCGATTGAGTAACAGCAGATTTCAGATCTTATTTTTCACACTTGAATACGGAGAGTTTTTTATTCATGACTAGAGTAGAGCAGGCCAAATCAGGATTAATTTCAGAGGAGATACAAAAAGCTGCAATCCGGGAAGGTTTATCTCCGGAAATAGTCAGATCCGCAATGGCCAGCGGAACAATGGTTCTGGTAAAAAACAGAAAACGCCAGATAGAAC
>CAYPMS010000116.1:6061-11225 GCA_964411655.1 uncultured Fibrobacter sp. | reverse complement strand
TTTAACAGGATTTGTAATGGCCATACAATCAGGGGTAGTCAGCCAGGCGAAAAATGGGAAGCTTTCGCACGGATGACACGGATGTCTATAACACACAAGGGAGGTCCTATGATCGGTGGTGTAAACAACGCTTCGTCTCAATTGGCCAGTATTTATAATACCGGTAATCAACAACTTGCCTCAACTCTCACTAAAATTGCTTCTGGCAAAAAATTCCAGAGCGCTGCTGAAGATCTTCTGGGTTTTATCCGATCCAATAAACTCAGTACAGAAATTAGCGGCTATCAAAAGGTTAAGGAAAATCTAACAGAATTTAAGACCTTTACCAATGCAGCAGTTCAAACAGGTGGGGCAATCTACGAAGATCTAACAAAACTCAAGACTCTGGCTGAACAATACGCAAGCACAACCGATGCTGATCAGCAGGCAGAGTATAAGGCGGAATTCAACTCGCTGAAAACTCAGATCGGTAAAGCTTTAACAAACAGCAAGGTCGATGGTAAAGACATAATGCAGGCATCCACTTCGATTGCCTCTGTAGTTCTTAATCCACAAGGTGGCAGTACTCTGGAAATGAATTTCAGTGACATTGCCAGCAGCACCGATATCGCGGCTTTAGAAATTGATGGTACAGACGTCGCTGATAATATCGATGCAGAAATCGACAGTATGCTAACCTACCTCTCCGAAGCAAAGGCGTTCGACAGCATTGCTTCTCAGCAGCTTAAACTCAATGACACGATCATCAGCAGCAAGGAAGCGGTAAAGTCACTTATTACCGACATCGATGAAGCTGCTGAAACCAGCAAGATGATCGATGAAAGTGTCAGACAGCAGGCTGCAGTCTCCATGATTGCCCAGGCAAACATGTCGCGTCAATCGGTTCTGAAGTTATTCATGTAATAACCGGAAACTGGACCTTCGCCATGCAGAAAAGGGAGGGGAAGCCCTTTTCTGTGTGGGGTAAAGTACAACAGGGAGGTGCTTATGATAGGCAGTTCCGGGGCTGTCTCTTCAAAACTGGCATCGGTATATGCCTCCAACAGTAAGGTACTTACCGATGCCCTTACCAGGCTGTCCTCTGGAAAAAAAATCCAGAGTGCAGAAGATGATCTTTCAGGATTCATCCATTCCAACAGGCTGAAAAACCAGATCAGCGGTTATCAGAAGGTCAGGGAAAAACTGACCGAATTCAAGACATTTACTTCTTCCGCTGTTGATGCCGGAAGTGCGGTTTATGAAAATCTTACCAGAATGAAAACCCTTGCCAGACAATATGCATCTGCAACCGATGAAGGGTTGAAAGATGATTATCGGGCAGAGTTTGAATCGCTGAGGATTTACACCTGTAAGACATTAAGCAGCACAATTGTCGATGGTGTCAATATCATGCAGTCGGCATCAGCGGTGGTATCTGTTGAGTTGGATCCTCAGAGTGGAAGTACTCTGGATATGGAATTCAGCTCCGTTTCTGAGAGTGAGCAGATCGATAAACTGACTATTGATGAGGAATCGATAGAAAGCAGTATCGACACTGAGATCGGAAAAATGCTGACATTCCTCTCGGAGGCCAGGGCATTTGATAATATTGCCACTCAACAGATGAAACTCAGCGAGACTATAATAAACAGCAAGGAAGCGCTTTACTCTCTGATAACTGACATAGATGATGCAGCAGAGATGAGCAAGATTATCGATCTGAGTGTACGCCAGGAAGCATCGATTGCAATGATCGCACAAGCGAACATGATGCAAAGCTCGCTTTCGATGCTTTATGACAACAGCGGAAAAGAAGGAGAAACTTAGAGAAAAATCCGAAACCAAATTTTAAATCTGAAATTCGAAAACGGAAATCGAAATTGGAAGTTGGAATCGGAAGTAGGAAATTAAATCGGAGATTCGGTAATCGAAGTAAAGAAACTAAACTGAAGTTCCGAAACCGGGCTCCGAAATCAAGAATCAAGAATCAAGAATCAAAAATCTGAAATACTCTCCCTTGGAGGGGATTATGATAACCGGAACTCCTTTATCAATAACATATGGAAGAATTGCAGCATTTAATAAAATCAATGAAAACCAGCTGGGGAGTGCACTGCTTAATCTGGCAAGTGGAAAAAGGGTACGGCAGCCTCAGGATGGGGCGAGCGATTTTTTCAGGGCACAGCGACTCAGTCAAGATTCGAATGACTATTCACGGATAAAAAACGATATCGCCAAAACATCGGCTATGATGGATGTGGTTGTAGATACTGCTGAAACCGTTTATAACGGCATCCAACGTATGAAACAGCTTGTGGATCTTTACTATGATGAGAGTACAACCGAAGATGAAAAAAAAGCGATGCAATCGGAGTTTTCATCTTTAGTAAAGCAAGTGTCCTATACAGTAAATAACACCTGTTATGACGGGAAACTGCTGGTCAGTGATTCACGTGCCAATCCGCTGGATAGTGTGAATCTGGACCCTAACAATATCAACAACAGAATGGTGATTTCATTTGGTGCAGAACAGGTGGCTCATGTCGATGGGTTGACCCTGGGGACCAGCTATCATGAAGATATCGCTGCGGTACAGGCAGAACTTAACAAAGCAGGCTCTTATCTGGCAAGTGCAAATGCCTATTCTTTTGGTTTGAGTGCGCAATACGCCATAGCTGAAAAAAGGGTGGATATAAGTAATACAGTGAAGGAGTCGATTACCGGTACAGACAGCGGACAGGAGATTTTCAGGGCAACAAATCACAGCATTCAGCACCAGAGCTCTTTTGCCATGATGGCCCAGGCTAATCTTATACGCTCTTCGCTGGTGAGGTTGTTTTAGGACCCTATAAATCCCTGAGCTCTCTATACTTAAAGACCGGATGGGACCAGCCCTACAGACTGGTTAAAAAATGATCCTGTCACCTGGCCTTTAATGGACGCATATCTTCGCACAGAGTAATACACCAGCGATTGATACGGGCTACTGATATGGATGGTATTCTCGGAGATTCAGAGGAATCTGTTAGTGGCTTTCCACACTTAGGGGGGAAAGGAGGTGGCGAGTTTCAGACTTTCAAATTTTCCGGGTTTCTACTTTTATATTCGATATTTCTTTACGCTCTTTCGGCCTGAAGCCTTGTAATACCACTTTTTACAAAGCTGCATATACGGTCTGTCAGACTGTCTTTATCAAGTTTAAGTTCCCTGAAAATTTTCTGATTATCCCCATGGCAGACAAAATCATCGGGAAGTCCCAGGCGCAGGAATCTTGGCAGTTCGATATCCAGAGTGTGAGCAAGTTCCAGAAGTGCGGAACCGAATCCACCTGTGATCGAGTTGTTTTCCATGGTAATTATGTGGTGATGAGTGGAAAAGAGCTGAGCATAGAATTCTGCATTAAGAGGTTTTGCAAAACGAGCATCGACAAGAGTGGGATTGTAACCCATCCGGATAAGGTTTTCACAGACTGAATTGGCTGAAGAGAAAAAGTCGCCGATTGACACTATGGCAATCTCCTGCCCCTGCCGTATTACCTCAGGAACAGAATGGATGGTCTGGAATTCGGTGTCAATCTTTACCCCCAGACCGCATCCGCGCGGATATCGGATGCAAACAGGTCCGTTGATAGAATAAACTGCGGTATAGAGCATGTTGCGGAGCTGATTTTCGTCACGTGGTGCCATGATGGTAAGTCCTGGAACCGATCTGAGGAATGAGAGATCGAACATTCCATGATGAGTGGGACCATCATCACCAACAAGACCTGCGCGATCAAGGCAAATAACCACATTGAGTTTATCGAGTGCCACATCGTGCATGATCTGGTCGAACGCCCGCTGGACAAATGTTGAGTATATTGCGATTACCGGCCGAAGTCCCTGAAGCGCCAGACCTGCTGCGAAAGTCACGGCATGGCCTTCGGCGATTCCCACATCGAAAAAACGGTCTGGAAATTCCTTGCTGAATTGTGTCAATTTGGTTCCATCGGGCATGGCTGCAGTTATAGCAACTATATCAGAGCGTTTACTGGCCAGCTCCACAATGGTCCTGCCAAAAATTTCACTGTAGGTGGGAGGTTTGTCCGAGACCTTTGTTACTTCACCGGTATCTCTGGAAAAGCAACTTATCCCATGATACTTTATGGCATCTTTTTCAGCAAAGCTGTATCCTTTACCTTTTTTGGTTACAATATGAAGCAGTTGCGGAGAAGGGAGATTTTTTACTGAGTTGAAAACCTCTATCATTTCGGCAATATTGTGCCCATCGATTGGCCCCAGATATCTTAATCCCATGTCTTCAAAAAGTTTACCTGGAATAACCAGATGCTTCAGAGCATCATCGATTCCCCGCATTATACTTCTGATACTCTTTCCTACATTTGAGCCGCCAAGAAGTCCCCAGATCTCCGATTTTATACGGGTATATCTTTTGTCGGTAATTACTCTGGTAAGATAACGGGAAAGGGCACCAACATTTCTGCTTATAGACATTTCATTATCATTGAGAATGACAATCATATTGGTGTTTTTTGATCCCAGGTTGTTGAGACCTTCAAATGCGAGTCCGCCAGTAAGCGCGCCATCACCGATAATCGCTATTACAGACTGTTTCTTTTGGAGAATGTCTCTTCCCATGGCAAGTCCCAGTGCACCGCTGATAGAGGTGGAGGCATGACCGACGGACAGACTGTCATGCTCACTTTCAGATACTCTGGGGAATCCACTGATACCATTAAATTGACGCAATGTATGGAACTGATCTTTTCTGCCGGTAATGATCTTATGACAATAGGCCTGATGTCCCACATCCCAGATAAGTTTATCCTCCGGGCTGTTAAAACAGTAATGAAGTGCCAGGGTCAGTTCTACGGTTCCTAAGCTGGGTGCAAGGTGCCCGCCTGTATGGCTTACAACTTCAATCATGAAATCTCTGATTTCAGATGCCAGTTGAGGTAATTTTTCTATAGGTAGTTTTTTGAGATCTGCTGGTGAATTGATGGTATCTAACAACATTCCTGGCACAAGATTTAATCCTTATTACCTTAAATTGGTGATGCAAAACAGGTCATTCTTGAAATAGGGCTCGTTTTTCATATCGGTAGAATTCGTAATTAGATAAAGATAGAATAAGCACCAATCTGGTGCAAGAAGTCTTAAGGTTAAATCGTTTCTACAGACAACAA
>CAYPMS010000116.1:4794-5961 GCA_964411655.1 uncultured Fibrobacter sp. | reverse complement strand
AAGGGGCTTTCTACTATTTTGTACGACTATGGAAAAAATACACTCATTTTCGCTGCAAAAGACCGATAAAGACACATGTGCCAGAGCAGGAAGTTTTGTAACGGCACATGGTACCCTTCATACTCCCATATTCATGCCGGTAGGAACTCAGGCGACAGTTAAATCATTGTCACCTGAAGAACTGCAGCAATGCGGCTGTGAGATAATTCTTGGTAACACCTATCATCTTCACCTTCGACCTGGATCTGAACTGATCAAAGATGCCGGTGGATTGCATAAATTTGAAAGCTGGAACGGGGCGATTTTAACCGACAGTGGTGGTTTTCAGGTTTTCAGTCTGAGGGATATTTCCAAAATAACCGAAGATGGTGTTTCATTCCAATCCCATATCGATGGTTCGAAGCATTTTTTCTCACCGGAAAGGGCTATCGAAATCGAGCACAACTTAGGTGCAGATATAATAATGGTTTTTGATGAATGTCCTCCGGCAGATGCTGCTCCAGAAGTTATTGCCAAGGCGGTGGAGCGGACGATTCGATGGGCAGGTAGATGCCTTCAAGCCCATAACAATACTCCGTTTCATTTCGGTTTCCCGCAAGCGCTTTTCGGTATTGTGCAGGGGGGAGTGATAAAGGAGTTGAGGCAACACTGTGCAAGAGAACTGGTGGCCATGGATTTTCCTGGTTATGCACTGGGCGGTCTTGCTGTGGGTGAGAGCATCGAGAATACTTACAAAGTGGTTGAGTACTCGACCACTTTTCTTCCAGAAAACAAACCTAGATATCTCATGGGAGTAGGTACGCCAGTCGATATTCTCGAATGTATAGAACGCGGTATTGACATGTTTGACTGTGTTCTTCCCACACGTAATGCCCGAAATGGTTCAGCCTTTACTTCACAGGGCAAGGTAAATGTAAGGAATGCAAAGTTTACCAGAGATTTTAATGGCATACTCGATCCGGAATGTTCATGCTACGCCTGTAAAAATTTCAGCATGGCTTATATTCGTCATCTATATATGGCAGGAGAGATCCTTGCACTGAGACTGATTTCCCTGCACAATGTTCATTTCTATATGAATTTAGTTCGTCAGGCCCGCGAGCACATTCTTCAGGGTGACTTTGGAGAATGGAAGAGATACCAGATCTCGCGGTTGAGTTCGCAGAC
>CAYPMS010000116.1:0-4694 GCA_964411655.1 uncultured Fibrobacter sp. | reverse complement strand
TCTCACTCCTCATATATCCAGGTGCTAAGATATCGCTCGCCGGAATCGGGCAGAATCACCACAATCAGTTTCCCTTTGTTTTCCTCTTTTTGGGCGACCTGCAATGCTGCCCATAATGCAGCTCCTGATGAAATACCGGTTAATATGCCTTCTTTTTTGGCCAGTTCCCTTGATATCCGAGCCGCATCATTATCATCAACTGCGATAATCTGATCAATGATGTCTCTATTGAGGACTTCGGGGATGAAACCGGCGCCAATCCCCTGTATTTTGTGCTGACCGGGTTGCCCACCCGAGAGAACCGATGATTTCTTCGGTTCTACAGCAACAACTTTTATCTCCTTTTTACGTTCCTTTAAGACTTCTGCTATCCCGGTGATAGTACCACCGGTACCGACCCCTGCAACCAGTATATCCACTTCTCCGTTTGTATCCCGCCAGATCTCTTCAGCTGTGGTTTTCCGATGAATTTCTGGGTTGGCTGGATTTTTAAACTGCTGAGGCATAAAAGAGTTGGGTATCTTTGCCAGCAGTTCCTCGGCCTTTTTCACGGCTCCATCCATACTTGAACCCTCTGTTAAAACCAGCTCAGCTCCGAATGCTTTCAGGATCTTTCTACGTTCGCTGCTCATTGTCTCAGGCATGGTCAATATCAGTTTGTAACCCTTGTTTGCTGCAACAAATGCCAGTGCAATGCCAGTGTTTCCGCTGGTAGGTTCAATAATAACCGAATCCTTGTTTAATAAACCCTGTTTTTCGGCACTTTCAATCAGTGCCAGTCCGATTCGGTCCTTTACACTCGACAGAGGATTGAAAAATTCGAGTTTAGCAGCAATCTTTGCTTTTCCACCTATATTGAGTTGGTTTATCCAGACAAGAGGTGTATTACCGATTAATTCGGTGATATTATTGGCAATGGACATAAGACCTCCACCTATTTCTATTTATTAGATTATTAGATTCGCTTAACAGAAGACTGGTTTTGTTAACTGTTTTAAAAGCAAAATAAATAACCAGTTAAGAAACAGTCAAACAAGGGGTGTATACCAATTTCATCCATTGCCTGAACAGACCGGGATTGATCAGGTTTTTAGTAATTTCATCTCAGTTGCATTAATTAGTATATTGAGTTTTTTATTCTCCGAAAGGAATTACCTCGCCATGTTTGATGGATTATTGCAGAGTTCAGAGATAACCCTGATGGACTGTTGCAGTCTCAGAAGAAACGAGAAACTGTTGGTAATTTGCGATCCACACAGCATGGAGATAGGAACGGCCATTTATAAGACTGCCCAAAACCGCTGTCAGGAGACGGTTCTTGTCATGCTTACTCCAGAGAGCCGCCAGGGGAGACTCGAGTTTCCAGAGCCGGTTATTGAACTGGTCCGGAGATTTGATGTGGCAGTGATTCCGCTTTCAACCAGAGTCTCACATGTCCAGACAAAAAAGGTTGCATCCGAAAGCGGAGTCCGCATTGCCTCTTTTCCTGAGATAACCCCGGAGATTTTCAGCCGTACCATGAATGTTGACTGGAGAAAAATCGGAGTCAACACCAGAAAAGTTGCCGGCAGATTCCGTACCGCAAAGTGTGTAAGGGTTGTAAACGGAAACGGCACCGATTTCACTTTTCAGCCAGATGATTCTGCAATATTTACCGATGATGGGCGGCTTTCTTCTGAAGGCGGTTTCAATACTTTGCCTGCAGGTCAGGTATGCCTGCTTCCCAGGGAGGGCACACTCGAAGGAGTTGTGGCCATAGATGGCTATTTTTCATTTGACAGGAAAAGGCCGCAGCCGGTCTTGACCATGGAGATGCAGCAGGGACTTATCCGCAATATAAGAAATCATTCTCTTGCACCTGAACTTGAAAAATATTTCATCAAATATAAAGATGCTGCCAGAACTGTCTGCGGTCTGGGACTGGGGCTTCTTGACAGCGCAAAGGTAAGCGGCAACTATTATGAAGACAAGGTAGCATTTGGTGCAATCCGTCTGATATTCGGCAAAGAACTGTCCCATGTAACATCGGGAATATTCCCCATGGAAGGGATAGTAAGCTGCTGTACGATCAGTGTTGATGGTAAAGTTCTGCTTCATGATGGTACATTTGTGCAGTAATCCGGAAATTCAGTAAACATGAACAAAAAAGAGATCAGGCAGACGATCTTTTCCTATATAGAGAAGAATGGTGTCTTTGATAAAGATGCTTCTTCATCAGCCAGACACTCCGCTTCCAGAAAAATCTGCCGAAAACACTCCACCAGGCTGGTACTGGATCTTCATGGAATGAAATCTGATGAAGCCGCCCGTAAAGTCATGGCATTCATCACCCAAAGTAGAAAAAAAGGGATTCGGGAAATCCTTATTATTCATGGAAAAGGGAACCATTCTGTCAATGAGGGATATCCGGTGTTAAAAAAGATGGTTCGAGATTTACTGGATAACGAGCTTCATCACACGATTCGAAATTACAGGGCCGCTCTGCCCAAAGAAGGAGGAGAAGGAGCGACTGTGGTTTATCTGCATTGATTTTTACACCTGGATCCCGCATATGTATTCCACAACTGTATCCGTGTTCCAATCGCACAGGGAGTTAAAATATGGCGCCCCTTCAGTGCTATCCTGGTGGTGAACATTTTCTGTTGCCTGCAGGGTTAACACAGGGCGGTGTTCTATCATGTTAGTGTTCAGTCCGATCAGGGGGTTTTCAGCCAATCCATTGCCTTACTGTCGATAATACACCGCTCTTCGGTGCCATCAGGTTTTATACTGAAAATCTGTTTTTCACCATTTTCATATTCCCGCTCGTAGACAACCGTTTCCTGGCCATTTACCCGTAAGGTCATGGGATGTTTTTCCTGGTAGGTTTTAATCTGATCACTGGTGCACAACTTACTGTATCGGTAAGTGGTGATGTCTGCTTTGGTCAGGTCCAGAAGATTTACTCCTGAAGAATAGACCAGAGTTTTTGAATCGGAAAGCCAGCAGAACGAGAATACATTGCTGTTATTGGTAACCTGCTGGTGGGTTCCATTGGTACGGTCATACACCCAGAGATCCAGTTTACCTCCGAAATTGAAACGGTCCGAAAGATAACCGATGTACCGGTCATCTGGACTGAATGAGGGTTTATAGTTGTTGGCATCTGCCTTTGTAATATTGACCGGAATCTCTGCTGCCAGATTACTCAGAAAGACCTGCTCTTTACCATCACGATTGGAGCAGAAAACCATATACTCGTTATTATGGGAAAAACTCACAGAATGCTCTGAGGACTTTGGCCAGCAGACTACAGGATAAGCCGGACCACCTTCACAGGACACACGATAAATGTCACTGCTGTTATTTTTACAATTTGCAACCGAATAATAGATCCATTTCCCATCAGAAGTAAAAGAGGCATCCATTTTTCCGGCACTGTCAATGAGCAAACTGCGGTTGGCACCTGTCAGGTCGATGAGTTCCATCCGGTTGCATCCGTTACTATCCGGTACAATGTAGGCAATCTTGCCGGCAGCTATCGACATGACCGGATTAGTGCATTGGCCGAATCCCCTGGTAAGAGGCACTTCTGCATTCCTGCCGATCATCTTCAGATAAATCCCGATACTGCCATCCCTGTTTGATACAAAAGGGAACACGCCATCAGTTGATTCTTTTTTTACATTATGAGAGGTGTCATTCTGTTTCTGCAGGTCAATTTTGGCAGAAATCATTTTCGCAAAATCGTTGATAACAGAGTCCGGTTTGATTTCGCCGTTAATGGGGATGAGACGGTTTTCCACTCCAAGAAGTTTCTTATTCTGATCAAATCTCAGGATAAGGTTTCCCACATATTTACCGGAATCACCGACAGAGAGCAGATATGAGTTACCAGTTTTCATGGGGGCGGCAAAATGCTGGTCAAGGCTTCCACAGATAATTATCTCAAATTTCTGCAGTTGCTTTACCAATGCGCTGATATTCTGCCAACTGTCATGTATTATCAAAATGCGCAAGTCACAGGATTCAGCATCAGGGTTTAACAGCATCACCGGATCAGGACCGTTTAAGGCGAGAGTCTTGCTTTCGCGAACCAGACGGTTACTGACAAAAGAGGTGACATATATTTTATATCCGCTGTTTTTCAGGATGGTAAACGGGATGTACCGGTTCCCGAAGTTTTCTTTTACATTGGCTAGTATCAAATTGTCAGGAAAAGAGGATCCCGGCAATTTCTCTTTATTATATGAAAACTCTTCGCTTCCGGCGCAGACTGCATCAAATTTTACATGCTGCAGGTAAAGGTCAGCGAGTCTGGTCTGTAATGGGTTGGCATCTGCACTGATGACGTTGCCTGCCTGGATCGTAAAAATCACCGGAAACTGACTGCGCAGGCTCTGAAAAACGGTACCATGGCGGGCGATTCCTCCCAGGGATCCAGGGTAGGGTGGAGGAAAAAACTGGTTTTTCAGGTTGCCGGAATAAATGATTGAAATCTCCTGTTTATTGTTTCGCAACCGTTCCGATTTCAGACGGTTTAACAGCGCATGTGCTTTCCACATACTGGGATCCATCCTAAGTGCTTTGAGAGCATAATTTCTGCAAAGTGTAAATCTTTTTAACCGGTAGAAATTTTCTGCAACCTTGTAATAGTCTTCTGCTGTACGCTTTTTCTTTTCCTCCAGTTGTATCTTTACCGTTGCAGACCATAC
>CAYPMS010000115.1:0-11257 GCA_964411655.1 uncultured Fibrobacter sp. | reverse complement strand
TTCTCCAGTGCGGCTGAATCAGGACTTTATTCACGATATCTATTCCGATAGATTTAGTTCTGGCTCTTACCGCCTCCAGCATCGATGACAGTGCCAGATTTCTGATACGTCTTAAGATTCCATCGGAAGAACGGGCAATAAGAGTAACAGCCATTGCTGATTCCAACAACATTTCTTATACATATAATCCAAACGGAACCAGACTTACTTCAGCAGGCGGCAAGAGCATGACCTATGACAGTGAAGGTCAGACAACCGCCAAAGGCACTGAAACATATACCTTTAATGTCAGACACCAGCTGGAAACCGTTACCGGTTCGGGATATGAGTACCAGTATACTTACGACGGAACAGGACACCGTGTAAAAGCAGTGTACCGCGTTTCCGCCTCAGTGTCCTTGAAATGCTTGTCTTTCGATTGTTTTATGCGTATTTTCTCTTTTACTCTTCACCATCTGGGTGCTTCCTTCTGAAAGTTTGTTTTTTTTGTAAAATTGGAAATACCTTGCAGAATAAGCGTCCTGATGTTTTTTGGTTTCTGTTTGACTCTATAAGCCGTATTCTGTGCAAAATTCAGGTATTTAGCATAGCATCAATAAGTATCAGGGAGTTATGATGGGCAAGGTTGTCATGACTGCGGCGAATATCACCAAATCAAAGCGAAGACTTCAAACGCTTCAGCAGCAACTGGCTTCAGCAGAACCGCTCATGCGGAATACAATTATTACGAACGGAAAGTTCCGTACCGCCCACCGAAACGCGCTTATGCCCGGGTCGTCTTTTCCGTCAAAGGTCGATTATCCGTCAATCGAAGGAATCGGCGCCGCGTTTCTCGTCTTGCTATTGCGTCAGACCGACATCATCCGCGATTTTTCCGGATCATTTCGCGATATGCCGCGAATGGGAATGCCCTTTGCCGATGTTGCGGACATTTTCAGAAGTGGCGCCAATTTTATCATCCCAGATCTCACATTGACCATTCGTACAGATTATTCCATGACGCTACCGATGCTTTACGAACACTACATCAGGAAAGACTCCTTGATTGAAAGCGGCTTGTTTGATCCGTCAACAACGGGATTTTTTATCGGCTCGGTGTCGTCGAATCGCGGTATTACTGGTAAAGACTGGACAGCGGCGAAGAAAGGTGCGAAAGAATGATGTATACTGTATATCATCAAACGGCACAGAGGCGCGGCGGCGGAACGCAAATAATTTATGTTTGTATGCTGTGTGCATTTTTGGGCTGCACGAAAAATCCTGTTTCATCGGGAAAAGATAACGGCGGCCCTAAAACCGATTTCAGCGTTTTATCGTCCCGGGATTTTATTGAACCCTCCTACGGTTCCACTGCACTGGACGCTCTTTCGGGCGATTTGCATGCCGAATTCGGCGCGCGTCTGAGTCCGGCGCTGAAAGCGGAAATCGACGTCTGGGCACACCGCGGGCTTAGCAAAAAAGCCGTCGCCGATACACTGTTGCCGCAGACGAGTGTTGACACCCTGCTCATGATTGGCCTTGAAGCCATCATGAAGCGCAGTGTTTCAACCGCGCTGTATGCGTACCTGTCCGCCCTGTCGATTGAACAATCGGCCTCGATTTATTCAAAAATCGGGTTCTGTCTTAATTATCTCGGCCGTTACGGTGAGGCACGCGCCATGCTTTTGCGGGCAAGGGAACTTGAGCCGGACGATGCAGTGATTCATGCCAATCTTGCTTTTTCATACCGGGGTCTTAAGAATCTCGAACGAGCTATATATGAATTAAGCTTTGCGGCCTTTCTTGAGCCTCGCAACGCCCAATTCAAGATAGGGCTGGCGCGGCTGTATATGGAGGCCGGGAAAAATAGTTCGGCAAGCCGGATACTTCAGCAGGCGCGTTTTCTTTCGCCCAATCATCCTGACATCGCGCCACTGATGGAAGCCCTGCCCGACCCCGAACAGGCCGGCGACGGTTCTCCCCTCATCACGATAGATCCGTTCAATACATCATCCTCTCTGGTAACCATCACCGACTCCATAGCGATCTTTCGCGGTGTTATCGATTCCACAGTTCTTGACGTTCTGGCCGAAGAAGACCACACCTCGAATGTCAATGATCAGAACTTCTCCAACCGCATGGCCGAAAGCGCTGAGCAATGCAAACAGTGTGAAATCGCCTGTCGAGGCGACCTCGGCTGTGAAATTCAATGTTTAGTTCAGGAATGCGAACGGGATCAAATCATTCTTGCCGAATGCGCGGCCACAGAAAAATCGCTGATCCCGGCTGTAGAATATAAAATGCGCAAAGCAATTGCCCTGTTTTCGATGAACGCCTTCGGCGTTCTGTACCGCCATCCCGACGCCCTTGATCGCGACATGGCCGTCGACATGCTGTATCAAACGCTCAACAGCGCGGAAGAGTACATAATTAGTTGGTATTCAGGTACCGACAGCACGATCGGTACATGGTCGCAGTATGTCGGTTATGTGTGCGAAGACGCTGCGCAGCAATACCACGAATTTGACTGGGAGTCGTATTACCGCTCCGACATCGACGTCGACGCTTGCGTGTTTATTTTCTGCGTCACCATTACGGGCAGCGAAATTACCATGTCAGTCAGCGCCGGCATTATACAAGCCGAGGTGTCGGTTGACATGGTAAGCGGCGATTTCGGTTTTGGCGTCGGTGCCGGCCTTAACGCGGGCGTATTTGAAGCCGGCGCCATGTTCAAGATAGGTACTGCAGGCGCGCAATTGAAAGCTGGCGTTTCAACTGCGGGGCCGCTGAAGTTCAAGAAGGAATTTTCGTACCAGTTGATTAATTTATGACAGGCTTGGGGACGGCGGAGGCGGCGCAGAGCGTGCAGTCCCCGACTTGGGCAGTGGGACACACCACCCACCCGCACCGGGGTTGATAGGTAAAAATCATTGCCGATATCTCTTTATCGTTTTGTCTTGCTGAACCTGAAGCTGGCATCGACAAGCCCTCCGATGACAATACCTTTATGGTTGTCAGGATCTCGCAGGCCAAATAGGGAAGTAACATAGGGCGAAACTCCGAGCCCAAAATCGAATTTTTCTCCCGGTCTATGGAAGTCAAGCCCGGCATATGCGCCGACAATGGGACCCAATGCGAAAAAATCTGCGGTACGGTTATCTCCCGAAGACTCGGACTTGTAATCGGGACCATAATGCAGCGAAATTCCGAGAACAGGACCGGCGACCCACCCGACTCTGTCACCAGATTGATCCGAAAACCTGAGTGCCACAGTTGGTTCGAACTGCAGCATTTTAAAAGCAAATCCAAAAAGGATAGGCCGCATCACAGGAAGGTCCACATGAACCATCGTTCTATGTTCAAGGGGAATATCAGCGAAAAGGGAGATGTCGGCTGCAACACCACCTTTAACTCCAGCCGGTGTTGCCACACACATGCGGACATTGTCGTATCGTCCACCAAGACGAAGCTTGAAGCCGACAAGAGGAGCGTCAGCTTGCAGGACTGCAGGATAGAGCGTAAAAAGAAAGATCGCGACTGTCTGAAGGATACGTTTTGATATCATCATTATGAAATTACTCCTTAGGGTTAGAGAAACCGGTATGCCGTGAGCGCCATCACACCAAAAGCAAAAATTTCTGCGTTCGATAATCAATATACATTCCTGCCAAATTAAAATTTTTATTGCGCACTATCCAACTTCAGTTATCACTATCTTTATCGTTGTTGTTATCGAAATCCGATCATTCTGTATACGGATGCTTACTTAAAACAAGATTGAGAATCAACGATTAGTTGAACGGGTATTATCTATATTCAGACAATGAAATAAGAACAGAAATAAAGCACGGCTGGATTATGGGGTGATTATCTTAACTGCCAGAATGCAAATGAAACCGACCTGAAGGAGTTGACTGTCGCTACTGAAACTAATTCTGGAAAGTTGCTGGTCTCTGTGAAAGAGACAAAAAAAATAAAACAGACTTTCCAGTAATAACTGAAAATAACGCTGTTGTGGTACCGATTGCTTTTCCTATGAGGATTATTGATTCGCCGACAATCTGCCGTAGTTTTTCATCCTGAATAAATATTCAATGACAAATTGTGGAATTTCAGTAGTTTTTCAGATTCATATTTCAGCAGTTTCCTTGTTCGTTCTGTACTGCCAATGCCATCTTTTATTTCCCCATAACCGTATCAAAATGGATATTGCCACTTTTAGTTGTACTGTAATAGAGTTCGAATTTTATCTGTTCCTCAACTCCATCAGCTTCTGCCATAAGCTTTATTTTATCACCCTGGGCCAAATTGTTTAGTGTTTCTTTTGCAGCAGTTGTTCAAGGTGTTCGATACCGGATGCAGTTATTTCTGCCGGTTTCTCAGTAACAGTCGCTTCTGTCATCTCCAGCGGTTTACTCATGATCTTTCATTTCTCTTAATAAGAATGTATTTGCAAACGGTATTAATACACAATAGCAAAGATCAATTTTATGCAGAGTCGCGAAATGTGAGTCCATTCCATTAAAAAATTGCACATTCTGTTAATGGGGATTTATCTTTTTTTCTGATATGCCACTGATATGCCAGTATAACTAAGCGGGTCCGTTTAGACTTCCACGGCAGATCATGTGGCCATCAGTGATCATGTCAGCTTCAGAAACAAAAATAAGGAATGCACTAAATTCAAATGTCAGTAACAAAACGGAAATGTATAAGTATAAGAGGAAGATATCTTCAACAATATAGGTTTCTATGCAACAACAAGCAATAAGCAGCTTAACTCTGTTGAGCGTATCCGCGCAATCGCAAAGGTAGAGATACAAAGACAATCAATTCAGAATATTCATATCCCTATGCCGGCAAAATCAAATACATCTTCGGCGGAAATTCCGGACTTGGGTATTCTTTTCACATGAAGCTGTTTGACTACCGCTTCTATTGAGGGGTCCTGATTTACCACCGATGAAATCTCGCTTCCCAGTCCATTACCGTAATTATCTTCCACTGTGACAATTTTACCCTGGTTTCTGAGAGCTGCTTCCTTGACGGCTGCTTCGTTGACCGGAATGGAATAGCAATCGTAAAGACTGGCCGAAATTCCTGCTTCTGCAAGGTCCTCGATAACTTTCCTGCAGGGATGAACCATATATCCGCTGGCCATTATTGCTATGTCAGTTCCCTCTTTGAGAGTTTTTATTCCGCCGGGTTCAAATGTTTCCTCAGGAGAATAGATAATGGGAAGATCCATACGAATCGTACGAAGGTAGCAGATGCCTGGAAGCTCTGCCATCAGACCCACACATTTATATGCGGCAACTGCACAACAGGGATTAAAAATCGTGACCAGTGGTTCATCGGTGTCTGTTTTGGCAGTAGAAAGAGTACGCATATATCCCAGATCGGTCAAGCCCATCTGACTGGGACCATCGGCGGCGATATTGGCTCCGGAATGGGATCCGCAAAGCTTTATATTGGCTTTTGAGATGGTGGCCAGTTCAAGCTGGTCATAGCCGCGGACCAGAAATTTTGCGAAGCTTGAAACAAACGGGATATAACCTCCTGCGGACAAACCGCATGCCAGAGATATCATATTCTGTTCAGCGATTCCGCATTCTATAAACCTTTCAGGGAAAGCCTCCGCCATATACTGGGAGAAAGTGGAGTTACTTACATCTGCATCAAGTACGATAATTCTGTGATCGATGGCAGCCAGTTCTTTGAGGGCCAGACCATAAGCCCTGCGGGTTGACATGAGGCCCCGGTTGTAAACTTCCAGATATGGTGAATCTTTTAATAGTGCCGGAAAATCTGGATTTTGAAGACGTGAGATTTTCACCGGTTCAGTGCTTATTTTCTCTGGTCTGGGAGGGTGAATACGATGATCGTGAGTCACCGAAATCGCTGGTTGTGAAGAATCAAGTTGCTGTATGCATTCCTGAAGCATGTTCTCTTTGAGAGGTTTTCCATGCTGGGTTCCGTGCTGCAATGCAGGTACACCCCATCCTTTAATGGTTTTTGCGATGATGGCATGTGGATGAGTGGCTTTGCAGGCGATCTTAAGGCTTTTTTGAATTTCATCAGGGTTATGACCATCGACAGTGGAAGTCGTAAAACCAAAGGCATTTAATTTTTCGGTAAGTTTATTTATAGATTGTTGATTGGATACCGGACCTGTTTGTCCAAGTCCATTACAATTAAATATTGGAATTACAGTATACAGATTATAATCGATGATAAAATCGCATGCCTCCCAGATCTGTCCCTCTCTTGATTCTCCATCACCAATAATACAGTAGATTCTTTTGTGAATATTCTGTTTTTTTGCAGCCAATGCCAGCCCTGCAGCACAGCTTAATCCCTGGCCAAGTGACCCAGTTGCGCAGTCGAAGAAGGGAAAACCGGATGAAGGATTTGGATGACCATCCAGTGGTGAGTTAATCTGACGCAGTGTGTCTAAATCATCGATGGTTAAGATATGACGATTGGCGGGGGAGTTGCCGTAGACGCCCTGAAGATCTGCGTAAGCGGCATAAATTATGGGCACTGCATGTCCTTCACTGAGGACCAGCCGGTCACTTGCGATGTTCCAGGGGTTTTGGGGATCGTAACGCATAACATTGTACATTAACGTGGTGATTATGTGTACCAGGGAGAGGCTCGTGGATGGATGGCCGGAGCCGGCTCGGGTAGTCATTTTCAGAACAAGTTTAGCCAGGGAAAGAGCTTTTTTAGAAATTTCGGTTGAGTAATCCATGGTTTAGTTAAGCATTGGGTTGAAAGGTATTATGGACTTTTTATGGGTTTTTATCAATTCTTGTGCCATCATGCAATAGTCATAAATAGAGGATAAAATGGGAGCCGGGGGAATCATCTTTTCCATTATTTGAGAATAGTTGAGAAAGTGGCGAAGGGAGACCTTCTCTGGCATGTTATTTGTTCCTATGTCAAAAGCAGGGAGAATCAATTAAACAAAAAAAGGAGGTGGTATGTGGAAATCGCAGTTATCTAAAGCAGCGATGTTTCTCCTTGTAATTGCATATGGTTCTGTTATCAATGCGCAATATCAGTGTTGGACTGCCGAGATTGAGAAGTATTCTTATTTGTCGTTGGGGTCTGCAGATCTGGATATAAGCCATCTGAACAAAACCGTGCAGAAACTGGGTTTTTCATCTTTCCCGGATCGTCCATTTGCCTTGCAGTTGGGTTCCCAGATTTTTATTCAGCATCTGGTTCTGGAAAGCGGGATTGGTGGGATGATTTTCCGTAGCCAGCGTAGTGGTGATCGTAAGGCGACATTGCTGGGTGGTAACTGCAATTTCACCATGGGAGTCAACCTTCCTATGGAGGGTAGTCGCTGGAAAGTATATCCTTTCTTTGGATTGGGAGGGGCACTCTATCGATTCTCTTATCATCCTGACAATCTCAGTTTTGACCAGAATTCACCAGCAGATGCAAAGGTGTACTGGCTTCCTACCCTGATAACCGTTTATGGCTGTTCCATAATGCGAACTGTGCATCTTCAGAAGCGTGAACTGATGTCAATAGGAATCCGGGGGGGAATATATGTAGATCCCACAAGGCAGAGTACCTGGTATCACAATGGTGTTTCTTACCGAGATGGGCCTGCGCCACTGTTTAACGGTCCTTTTATTCAGTTTGTAATAGCCAAAGGACACTACGTTGACGAGTAAAAATTAACCATGGATGTGCTTACTTATTATAAGAACGAACATGTGCGAGCCCGGATGATTGAGTTTTTAGGGGGTAAGACACTGGATTCCGCCTCGTGCATGTTCCTTACTCAGTGTGACACGGATAGTGAAGCTGGTTGGGACTTCAAATTTCCCCAGGAACTTGATTATTTTCTGTCTCAAGGTATCGATGTGAGCAGGTCATTGTGGGATAAGAGATGGCTTATCGCACATCTGGATTTGGAGTATGTAAACTTTGATTTTCCTGCAGAACCATATCTGGATCCTGACAGAAGCTTTCTTTTGCAGCGACCTGCAGAACTGGCTATTCAGAAGATTCTCCTGGAACAGGGGATTTCTCCTTTACATGTCCTCAGTGGCAGAGGACATCATTTCACCTGGAATATAAGTCGTAATTCCACTGCCTTCGGAAAACTCATCCAGATCGGCCGTCTTCCGTTGCATCTGGAAAAAAAGTACGCTGAACCGCTTGCTCCGGTTAATAAAGCCATAGATTATGATCTTGGATCAGCATATTCGGGACTTGCGCTGGTGATGGAATTTCTGGCAATGCTGGTAAAAGATCTGGCTCAAAAGGACAGTCTGATTCCGGTGGAAATCTCAGCCGTGGAAGTCCCTCCACAAGTTAGGGGAAGGGAGATGGTGTCCATTGATATCACAGAATATGGTGATCTGCTCAATACCCGGCTTATTAGAATCCCCTTCAGCGTTTATTTGAAACCATGGCAGAAGCTGGGAATTTTACCTGATGAGCTACGGGACAGGATTCCTCCGATGGTGGCGATTCCTCTTTTTGAGATGGATATTAGTGAAGGAATAAGCGTGATGCGTGATCTTAACCGGGCCGCGCTTCTATCCACCAGGGCTGCAGCACAGATTCCTGATCAGTCTACCCAGATGCTTGATCTTATACGGTTATATGAGAAGTCTCAAATTGCTCAATTTCATGACTGGTTTTATTCCGAAGAACATCATCCTTCACAGGCCTGGCCTGATACTTACGATGTTTTACCTATGGAGATCCTTCCACCATGTGTTCAGCATATTTTGCAGTTTCCCAATGACCTTCTTTTAAAACCTGCCGGTATAAGACAGGTAGTAAGGGTGATGCTTTCTCTGGGATGGCATCCCAGACATATTGCAGGTTTAATTAGGTCGAAATTTGAGAGAGATTATGGATGGGGTAAAGAATGGTATTTTTATGATGCGGCAACCAGAGCTGATTTCTATACCCGGGTCTTTTCTGGTCTGATAAAGACCGGTCGTGATAATCTTGACACTTTTCATTGCCGTGCTGCTAAACAGATGCATTTCTGTTTCGATGAACAGCCCGGATGTGATCTTAGGGAATTTAAACATTCTTTGCAGAAGAGGATAAGTCATGAGCGACTGGCCGGTAGGCCTTTCAACAGGCTGTTTTTACCAGATGAGCATTTTTGACTGCCTGGAACCAATCCGTAATGGCGGATTCAGTATGGTAGAAATCTGCTCTTCACCGGGGCATCTGAATTTCCATGATCTGGATACCGTTGCTCAGGTCTCCAAACTTCTAAAAGATCTGGGACTGGAAGCGTACTCCTTTCACGCACCATTTATCGATGTAGACATTTCATCTCTGGATGATCAACATCGAAAATATTCTCTCGATCAGTTGCTTATTGCTGCAGAAGCGGCTGCAACAATGGAAGTTCGTCATTTCGTTATACATCCGGGTCCAGACAAGACCCTGAGTTTTTCGGTGGAAGAAAGGATGCAACGGTTGAGAAATGCTGCGGAGGTGCTCAATGTGGTAGCTCATAAATGTCAACAACTAAAAGTAGGTCTGGTCCTTGAAAACATGCTTCCTCATCTTCCTTTTGGAAGCAGTTCGGATATGTTGTGGATTATTGGTGCAATGGACAGTCTTTATATAACTACCTGTCTGGATACCGGGCATGCGACTTTGTCTGGTGATATTTATCAGATTCTTTACAAGCTTTCAGGACATCTTCGGGTAATTCATGCCAACGACAACTATGGTACTTCAGACGATCACCTTCCGCCTGGAGCCGGGGTCATCGATTGGCACAGGTTACTTTATGAACTTTCAGAAACCAATTTTCACGGAGGGATAATTCTGGAGCTTTCAGGAGCGCATGGAAAAGATATTGAGGGAACGTTACAGAAGGCACGCAATGCACAATTATATCTCCGAGGCATTGCACGTTCTTTATATCTTTCCAGTCCCCCAAGTGTGGATGTCGCAGGTTGTAAGGACAAATCCTGAAACATGCGGCTGCTGGCTTATAAGTTTTCTATAGTTGATTTCAATATTTCCCGAATCTTGACATTAGCTTCCCAGAAAAACAGACCATATGGAATGTCAATATTCTGTTCATAGCGTTTTTCATACTCTATGATCTCCTGTTTTGATCTGGGAGGATCGATTGAAAGCCCTTTGACTGTTATTTGACAGGATACTTTCAGACTCGTTTCTTCGGTTTCATCATAATCATATTTAAACACCTGAGAATGAAGACTGATTATCAGATCTGAAGGTGTCATACCTGTTGTCTCCTGCAGATAGCAGGAATCTTTAAGGAAGTTTTTTATATAGGATGCATTGGCGAAATCGGGTGGTATGTTAATATGGCTGACAGATGTTGTTTTGAAGTCGAGAGTATATAGTGGACGGGAAATTTTAAAGATAAAATTCTGATCCTGACTTTTCCTTAAGAGAATACCAAACTGCTTTGCACTGATAAAACCCGGGGCATTTATGATTTTGCCTGGATCGGGACTGACATAAAAGAGTGTGCCATTCTGAACGAAGGGGATCCTGGTGCTTTTAAAGGTTATTTTCCCCTCTGCATCCGTTTTTTCGGTAAAGAGGTTTTTCCCGTTTTGAAGTAAACCAGTAAAGGCTATGTCGCTTAATGGTGTGCTGTCGATGAACACGGTTACCACCGGAGGCTCTATGACAGGCTGACCGGTTTTCCCTTGTAGAATCATATTGCTGGATGATACTTTCATTTTGTCAAAGAAATCTTGCACAATGAGCCGGATTTCATCGGCCAGTAATTTGGTTTGATCATCCGGACTGACTATCGGGGGACCCATATGTGCAGTGGCAAAGGAAAGTGCACGTATTCCTTCGGTATAGATTTGCTGATAGTTATTTTCCTGAAGAGCAGTTTTTAACAAATGCCAGCATTCTCTGGCAGCGTTATCGGTTGCATTATTGAATACTATGACTGCCGAGTCTGCCTTTTCGTAGGTCATAACCAGATTGGTTGTCAGCAGCTTTCCTCTGAAGTCATTTTCTTCGGTACAGAATCTGAGACAGGTGTCGATGAAATTATCCAGGTGAAATCTATGAAGTGCATTCAGTGTATCTATGGATGCACCTTTGGTTTCTGTCAGCCAGACAAGCGTTTCATATTTCAGTTTGTTTTTGGCGATATTGCGGACCTCTTGGGATTGTGCTTTAGTAGCAGGTCCTGAAAGCTGAATGGATGCAGAGCCTTTCAGAATATCCGCATGGATAATCGAGAAGGTGAGCAGAATAATCCAACACCATAGAGTTT
>CAYPMS010000114.1:0-11334 GCA_964411655.1 uncultured Fibrobacter sp. | reverse complement strand
CGGATTGCATCAGAATGCCTTCCCAATTTCAGATAGGAAATGGCACAGCTATGGTAAAGAACCGAATACTGATCATCGGCCACGATTGCCTTTGTAAACCAGTTAATACTTTCTTCCAGATTTCCGAAATACTGGTATATCTGCCCGATCAGCAGGTAAACATCGGCCAGATCGCGGGTGATCTCTTCGTTTTTGAACTTCAGCTTTTCAAAAAAAGCAGCAATCCTCATGAGTTTTTTAAGAGCACGTTCCTGTCTGCCCTGCTCAGCTTCCTCATAAGCCCTGTCTTCAATCTGCTCTGCAAGATCCTCGTAGGGGCAGGTACAGGAAGTTACCAGTTTACAAAGCTCGCTCAGGGACAGTACTTTCTGCTGATCAGCAATACAGAATTTCTTCGCTGAGCAATGCACCGGTTGAGACAACGGTTTCTCCTGAAACTCCCGTTTTGGCATCTGTACTCCTCCGTTTTGGCAGCGATATGAATTGTAAACTGTCAGAAATTCACAGGTCCGGAAACCTCTTACTTAACATAAAGTAATAAGTTCATCGAAACATCCCATAATTATGATACTCTGAGGTAAGCTGGAAAGTCAATCAAAATTATCCCCGCACAGACAAACCGATTCAGAAAAGCCGGATAAAGTGTCAATTTTTTTTATTCAGGGTGATTTTATGAACACTGGAAGCACTAAGCTCATTTGGATAATCGCCATCGGGTGTGGAAACAATAACCGGTTCTGAAACCGATTTAAATTCATCTTTAAATGAGGCATAATTACCAGACTGAAAAAACACCCAATTGGTAATCTCATAATAACCTTTAGGCAGATTATGAATGTTTAACCTGAAACCACAATCAGCAGAACCGAGTCGCAAAGAAGGTTTTCTATAAATAAAGCTGCTGTTTTTAAGGTACTGATCTGCAATTTCTGCTTTCAAAACCCATCCATACCCCATATTATCATCACTGACCGCCATGAACTGATTATTAGGACTAAGATAAATCATGGTGTCCAACTGCTGCTCTCCGCCGATTTCTCTGGAAAAACTGGCCTGAGGAATCCTGAAGCTGAAACCGGGTACATCTTTAAGAACCGGAGTCATTTCAATATATGCATCACGGAAAAATGATCCAAAACAAACAGGTGCATGAACATAAACCGGTACCTTGATTATCTGTGGATAACAGATCTGGTTGACAATAGCACGACTGCCCCGCAATCCCAACCCAAGATTAAGATGAAAATCGCCCCTGCGAATCAACCTGAGCGGCCCGGCCTTGTATCTCTTTACCAGACAAACCATATTGTCTTCACTATAACGAATAGGAACCAGTCCCCATAAGGCTCTCAACAGTATTTCGATCCGCAATTCATTGGTAAGATCTACATATCTGTCGTTACCCTCCTTTTTAACCCCTGCTTTGACAAAATGGAACCGATCCAGACCGAATTCTGCATAATACCATGGTGTCTTAATCATTCTGCTTCCATGATCATAATGCATGTAACGTCTGGATGAAACAGGAATCGAACCATCTTTTAAAATGCAGATCTCCCGGATTTCTTTGGCACGACGTATTCTGAGGCTGAGCAGCTTATCATCCGAATCCAGGCTGTCTTCCTTACTTATTGGCTGACAATCCTCCCACAAAAACACCAGTTCATCCAGAGAATCAAGTATTCCATTACCTGAATCACTGTTTGGCTTTTCACCCTGAGAACACACATACTCCCCTTCGGGAGTCATTTCATCTATCTGAAAAACTACCGGCTGGTAATCCCGGGTACAAAAGCGGATTTTCTCTATCGGTGTTCCTAATAATTTTTTAACCGAAGAACCTTTTATTACTATAGGTTCTCCGTTACTTCCAGCCACCAGAAATAAAACGATTATAATGAAAATATGGCACAACGATTTTCCTTTTAGATTTAGCATGGCCTAAAAATACATCCGTAGCCCCAACCAATACCCAAACTTATGGTTTGGGATACAAGATATCTCCTGTTGCCGACTTACTCTGCAAACCCTCAAATAAATGATAATCAGTCGGCACCCAAATTATATTTCCTCAGTTAAATAGGTTCCGGTGGACTTGAAAATATCTGACCGGAAGAAAGAAAGAGATGCTGTTAATAAAAAATGAATGATCGTTTACTTGGTTACATCGTAATTTCTGCTCTGTTTCTATTCCTTATATTACCGGTTTCCTTCCTTATATGGAAAACAGTATTACCTCTCCATTCCTACCTAATAGAATTTTCTCCCATTAACAGTATCAGCTTTGTGAATTTCCAGGATCCGGTTTATGTAAAAGGAGTAGAAGTTGGCCGGGTTCGGAGTGTGGTTAACGCTAATGAAAAAGTGTACACCACAATAGAGACCAAAGAAAAGCTGT
Organism: uncultured Fibrobacter sp.; assembly: GCA_964411655.1. Lineage (GTDB taxonomy): Bacteria > Fibrobacterota > Chitinivibrionia > Chitinivibrionales > Chitinispirillaceae > JAAYPC01. The sequence goes on along the minus strand of CAYPMS010000114.1, from coordinate 8,936 downwards.
CTATTTACAACGACTACATGATATCGGTTATTCCCAAAGGGATAATGGGAGATCGTTACCTGGAAATAGAACCAGGGACTTCTGCCTCCGGTCTTCTATCCAAAGACACACTCCAGGGAACCTTTTTTATCGGACCAGCAGAAGCAATAGGCTACGTAGACATACTTCGCTCCAAAATAAATCAGTTATCTGAACTGATGGAGAGGTTGAAAAATGGAACCATCGAGAACAAATCTCTAATCATATCTTTTTGGCAGAGTATGGAAACATTTGATTCTCTTAGCAGCTCAATCTCTGTTATAACCGGAACCCTTCAGAATGTAGCAGAACAGAAGCTCGATTCCATAGTGGGATTTTTTAAGGAATCTGCAGATGCTACTATGAAAGTCTCTGAACTGCTGCCATCATTCCTGCAAAAAGTTGAAATTCTCATAGTACATAGTAATCAGTTGGTAAACCAGTTAAAATCGATTTCAGATAGGTCTATCGGTGCCGCCGATAAGCTCCAGAATCCAGATCTTATTATCTGGAGTGAGAAATTAAAAATCCTGCAAAATGAACTGAAAAAAGCGGTTCAGGTTATCGATGAACTGGAAGTAGAAGGGCTAAAGGTCCCCATCCGGTTATCTGGCCGAAAAAACAAACCAGCTAAAGTCCAGCCTTAAGCTAAAGAAATCACTTTCAAAAATCGACTGCTTCGGGAAGAAGCATCTCTTTGCTGCAAATCCTCAAAAACAGACCTGAGGTCAGTGCTGCTTTAGCGATGAAGACTTTTACAGAAGTTCTCGACATCATTATACTATTCACAAATGGTTTGACTTTTTTAGTTCTGCATATATGGATCTGCGACAAACCACGTGTTATCATTTGTCTTATTTTTTTTAAAAATTTCCGAATTTTTCCTTTGAGTTTTCACATAGGAAAATTATATTGATTGCACGAACAACGACATCGTTTTGATATGTGGATAACTTAGTGTTGATAAGTAGTGGAGAGCTTGTTAATAACCTATGAACAACCTCCCGGACGTTGCAGAAAATAGGACTTGTCAAGTTGCATAAACACTTCACATTCAGTATCTTAAACGTTCTACCCCGCTTGCGGATTAATCTGCTCAATTGTCGGTATGAATCCGTTTCACACAATCACTTGTCAGCTTAAGGAAATGTGGATAACATGTTGGCGAACAACTTATCTCATGATTTCTCAGTTACTTCTCCCTGGCAGAGGTGCCTGGGAAACATTATGGAAAAAATCGGACCAGCCAGTTTCGAGACATGGTTTAAAACTACCGAACTGCAGATCACAAATGACGGCACAGCCAACATTCTGGTTCCCAATCAATTTTTTGCTGATTTTATAGAAGAGCACTTCCTTCCCCTTATCGAGGAAACACTCCGAGAAGCGGATCTGAAATTCTCTACCATATACTTTAAGCCGGTAGAAAAAGACTGGAAGATTGTTCAACCGCTCTCTGAAGAAATCGAAGAAGCGCAATCACGGAAAATACCTCAGAAAGCTCAAAGCCCCGAACAGTTCCATCCAAATTATACCTTTAATAAATTTATTGTTGGTGATGGAAACCGGATGGCTCACGCAGCTTCGTTGGCAGTTGCGGAAGCACCTGGAAAGACATCTTTCAATCCTCTTATAATCTACGGTGGCACAGGACTGGGGAAAACCCACCTTCTTCAGGCAATCGGACAGTTTGCCCAGAACGAGGGAACCGCTGACAAGGTCATCTATTTGACAAGTGAAGAATTCACCAATCAATACATCAACTACGTGATCAACAAAAAAGATTCCACCTCATTTTACCGTAAATTCAACGATGTGGATCTGCTTTTGATCGATGATATTCAGTTTTTCAGCGGCAAGCCTGGTACTCAGAAGGAATTCTTCAGAATTTTCAACAAACTTCTGCTGGAAAACAAGCAGATTGTATTATCCTCTGACCGGCAACCAGACAAGATACCGGATATGATGGAACACATCATTAACCGTTTCATGGGGGGACTGATTACTGATATCCAGCCACCAAACCTGGAAACCCGTATGGCAATTCTACGGAAAAAAGCGGAAATCGACGGACTTCATTTGCCAGACGAGGTCGTTCAGTTCATAGCCGGGCACATCACTTCAAATGTAAGAGAACTTGAAGGTACTCTGATTAAGTTAATTGCATCCTCCTCTTTTACAGGTAGAGATATCACTCTGGAAGTAGCTAAAGAGCTATGGGGAGACGCTGTTTCCAGGAAAGAGGAAAGAATTTCTGTAGCTTTTATACAGCAAAAAGTAGCTGAAGCTTTTGGCATCAGTCCTAATCAGTTGACAGTCCATACCAGAAAACGGGATGTTGCTCTACCCCGTTCTGTGGCTATGTATTTATGTAAGAAGTGGACCAGGCAGTCTTTGCGATCTATAGGGCTGGATTTTGGAGGTCGTGATTATTCCACAGTCATACACAGTTTCAAAAAAATCGAATCAGAGTTGCAACAGGACCAGGCACTCAGGCAAAAAATCGATGCCATAGAAGAACTCATCCGCCCGCTTACCTGAAAAAACAATTTTCCATTAAACCTGTTTAACAGACATCTTTGAAAATGCAGCACTTGCATCTTCCAGTGTTTTATGTATCTCAAGCTTTTTAATGAGATTGGTGATCTCAAAAAGGTTGTAGATCAAACGATTAGCCTGAACGATCTTGATATCTCCATTAAGTAAGGATAAGCGGTTCTTAACGCTGACAATAACCGATAAACAGAGACTGCTTATATAATTGGTAGCTTCAAAATTAAGCACAATTTTTATTTTGCCATTATCTATCAGGTCATTGAGCCGGTTTTTAAAAACATCCACATTTTCCTGCATAATATTACCCTCAATCAGCAGTTCAACAATGCTGTTATACTCCCGCATGCGAATTTTCATTTATACCCTACTTCCTTTAGAGCAGCACTCTTTTTAGACCTCTGTACCTTCAGGAATGCCTCAACCACCTCAGGGGCAAATTGAGTATTACTTCCTTTTTTCAGTTCTTCTAAAGCAGCTTTCCAGGAGATCTTTTTTTTATAACTGCGTCCTGAAACCATTGCATCGAATGAATCAGCCACCGCAATGATCAATGATCCTAACGGTATCTCCCTCCCTTTAAGCCCATGTGGATATCCCCCTCCATCATATCTTTCGTGGTGATGCAAAATAATGGGTAACTCTTTTTCCAGAAATTTAAGCTCCCGCAGTATATTCACCCCGATTTCAGGATGCCTCTTAAGAGTCTGAAGTTCAGCAAAAGTTAGTTTATCCTTTTTCGAAAGAATCTCATCACGGATACTGATCTTGCCGACATCATGCAAAAGTGCAGCACTGGAGATTACCTCAATTTCAGAGTCTTTTAATTTCATTGCTCTGGCTATCTGGGTAGCATAAACAGCAACATTATGTGAATGCTCTTTTGCCAGTGGATCCTTTGCATCTATCGCCTTGATCAAAACATTAGTGGATTCGATATATGTATTTCGCATCTGCTTTGACATCTGCTCAAATTTCAGTTTCAAATCCTCTATTCCGCTTCGGTCAAGTGCCTTGTCACACTGGCTTTCCAGTTCTTTCCAGATCCGGATAAGGTTGCGACCGTCTTTTTTTGCCTGATACAATGCATTATCAGCTCTTTCGATCAACTGCTGCTTGAATTTGACATCACTTCTGTACTCTGCAATACCAATACTTACAGTTACTTTTATGTTATGGGAACCATTTCTGAAAGGATGCTCCTCTATTGCAGTGTGCAACTTTGTGGCGTAACGCAATGCATCATCGGCTTTCAGGTTGGTTATTATCATAAACTCTTCACCGCCATATCTTCCGCAGATATCTATTTCGCGAGACCTGGTTTTCATAATATTTGCGATCTGGCGTAAAACACTATCTCCGAACTGATGACCGCAGGTATCGTTTATCCTCTTAAAATGGTCGATATCAATTAACATACAGGAAAGATTTCCACCATAGCGGTGAACCCGTTTCAGTTCATAATCGAAACGATCCTGCAGAAATCGATGATTAAAGAGACCTGTCAATCCATCAGTTATCGATAATTCGGTGAGCTCCCGGTTTTTCCTGTCTAACTCCTCCATCAGCAACTTTTCCGATGCCAGAGCGAACCGGTATTCATGAAGAAGTTTTTTCTGCTGCAGTTCATCGTTTTTTCTGGAAGTGATATCAGTCTGCAATCCGCAAATCCGTACCGCTTCTCCCTTTTTATTGCGTTTAATATTTCCCCTTATCCACATCCATCTCAGGCTGCCATCACTGTGAACCATACGGCATTCAAGTTCTATAAATTCGCACTTGCCACTAAGGCATTTTTGCAGCTTACTTTTAAATTTCTGGCGGTCTTTGTAAAAAATATGGGAGAGCCATTCATGTGAGCTACTTTTGATCCGATCGTCAAAAAATCCCAGAATTTTTTTCCAATTCTCACATAGATAAACTCTGTCGGTGCGAAGGTCCCAATCCCAAATCCCATCACCGCTCCCATGTAATGCATCTAAATAGTGCTTATTTTCTGCTTTGGACTGAGATCTCATTTTCTATTCCGGAAATGCATAAAACTCTTTATCCAGTAACTCACAGCTAAAGAGTACTCAATATAGAAATGGCATTATAATTGTATATTGAATGCTGCATTGAAGTCAAACCGACATTCAGAAATTATATTTTTTTAAATAATTTATGAGTACACCAAAAGAAAATTTATTTCCAATAAAGCGACTCAGCCGCTATGAACTGGTTCATCTTCTGGGTGAAGGTGCCATGGGAAGAGTCTATCTGGCAGAAGATCCGGTGCTTTGTCGTCAGGTGGCCATAAAAGTGATTGCACTCGAAAGATCTGTAAATGAACCAACCCGTCAGGAGTTTCTCAAAAGGTTCGCTTTCGAGGCTCAGGCATGTGCCAAACTCTCCCATCCTTCTATAGTTACCGTTTACGATGCAGGTGAGCAGGATGGAATCCCCTGGATCGCTTTCGAATATGTAAAAGGTGAAGGACTGGATCAGTTGCTTCGGAAAAACGGAATTTTACCATTTGATAAGATCCGTTCCATAGCAGTACAGATCGCTTCAGCTCTGCATTTTGCTCATCAGCAGCACATAATACATCGTGATGTCAAGCCGGCAAATATACTTATCGATTCACTAAACGGTATTGCTAAACTGACCGATTTTGGAGTGGTAAAGGCTCCCTGGATTGGGCTGACCCAATCAGGAGTCAGCGTGGGTTCTCCCGGTTATATGTCTCCTGAACAGATCGACGGATCTGCAGTAGATGCACGCAGCGACCTTTTTTCTTTTGGAGTCGTGCTTTACGAACTGATTACCGGAAAACATCCTTTCCTGCGTGATAGCGTCCCTGCAACCTTCTTTGCAACAATCAACCAAGACTACCCTCCACTGAAATCTCTGCGTGAAGATGTTCCGGAGGATCTGGAAAAAGCAGTAACGGCCTTACTGAAAGCTTCAAGGGATGAAAGAACCTCTTCTGCATCAGAACTCATTTCCATGATCAATCACCCGGATGCAGCAGATATCGCTAAAAACCAGACACCTTCATCACAAAGATCTCCCAAAATATTTTTTTCGAAACAGAATCTGATCCATACATCCAGGGCAATTATCGAACATTTGTCATTTCTTTTCCTTTCCACTAACAGAAAGGGTGTAAAATACCTGCTTAAAAAAGGTAATGTCTCGGCTGATAAAATTTACTCTTTTTTAAAGCATTCCTGCAGTCATAATTTACTGCATCCAAAGAATACCAATTCGTTGCTCCAGTACATTCCAGTCCTGTGCACCCTGCTGCTTTCTGCTTTCTTAATTATACTTCCACTTCTTATACTACACTCAAGAAAGCCACAGGAAAAACCTATTCCACAAAAACCGAAATCTTCAGTGCCTTTTTACATGCACCAATTCGATTCGCTATTGGATGCAAACAATATAGACAGTGCTTATAAACTGCTCACTCAAAACTCTGAATCAAAAAGAAACAGTTGGTCGGAGTTTTTTCTGGGCCGTCTGGAACTGAAAAAAGCAAACTATTTATCCGCAGACCATCACTTCAAGACTGCACTGGAAATGGACAAGGTGGTTCTTAAATATCAGATCGATCCGCTGATCGATGATCTGGAGGAGATTTTCAAAAAAGAAAAAGCTCCTGATCTGCTTATTAACCTTGTGAGCGGGACACTTTCTCTCAGCAATAATAAAAGGATCCGCCTGTGGCTTGATCACAGTCATTACTGGATAAGATGGAATACTGTGAAAGTCATGGAAACTGCTGGTGTAAAAGTGGACATGGTTAATATCTACATGCTCGATCTTAACTCGAATGCAAGCATGCGCACCCGAATACGGGCAGCGGAAAAATTGGGTGAGCTGGGAGACAGACGGGCAGTGCCACTTTTAGAGGAAATTGGTTCCCGAAGAATGCGGGATCCTTTCGTCTCTGCTACAGCCAGAAATGTGCTGAGTAAATACTTTAAAAATGATACAACTTCACAAAAACAATGATTGTTCCTACGAAAGATGCATCAGGTCTTTTTGTGAGGAAATCAGTTCCGGAAAAACTTCATTGACCAGTTCAACATCCTGGTCGCTGTACTCCTTGCCCTGCAAAACTTTTAGAAGAGAGCAGAGATGATCCAGTTTGATAGAATAGGTTGTATCAGGGGCCGCTTTTCTTAATTTGGCAAAATGCCCCAGAACCGATTTAAAAGACAAGGGTTTAGATACTCTCACCTGCTGCTTTGCCAGTTCCTTGTCGATAACCGCTTTTTCTTCACCTGCAGGCGCTTTCAATGATTTCTGAATAATCTGCTTTGCTCTGTTCCAGGAGAGCTCTCCTGATTCCAGTTTTTGACGGATCAGATCATTTACCAAAGGTGCAAAATGAATTATCTCCTCTATCCATGAAACGCTTTTGTCCAGAAATTCTGCAATACGTTCTGCTGACCAGTTTACATTGTTTAAATAGATTACAGTTTCAAAGTAATCGGTGATTTTTACATCTAGACGGTCTGCATTGAGTTTGAGATTCAAGGCTTTAATTTCATCAGGATCACCTGCAATCACCCTTACATCCACTCTGTCGAAATAAGTGGGGTTCACGGTTCTGATCCGCTTAATGGCTTCCATACGATGAAACCCGCCTACCAGGAAATATTCACCTGCTTGCCTTTCCCACACTACCAGTGGTTCCAAAAGACCATTTTTCAGGATGTCTTTTTCCAGATGAGTTACCTTACTTAATGAAAGCTGCCGATGATTAGCTATGGTTGGATGAATCGTAATGTAATGAATTGGCAGATATTCGTATCTTCTGGTAGTCAGCATAAATGCCTCCAAAAAAATCTGTGAAAAGAGATGTATGGGAAAATTTAAGTAAGTAATATACTTCTTCGAGCTTTCCAAAACACCACTTCAAAGACGTATTTTCAGATTCATCTATAAAGAGTTACCGGAGTTAAGGAAGAACTGAAATAAAAGAATTTCCGTTCTCACTCAATAAGAGAAACTTGTTAGCTGCTTATAAGATCCCTGCCAGAACTATTCATCACTCACAATTTCAATGGTTATCCGTTTGTCTGTACCTACATAGGCAATCTTTTTATCAGATAAACCAGTTATTTCCAGAACAAATTTTTCTTTCCTTTCCGGCAGGTCATCATCTATGATCTTGACCTCCGGATTTTTTTCGTCTTCTCCGGGCATGAACCTGACAAAGCCTGGAGCTTGAATCGTGTAATCGCTACCTGAATCAGCATCCGATCTAGACTTGACAACTCGGAAGTAGACATCTAATTGTTTATTGCTCGGAGGCGAAACCATTATTCGACAGTAAGGTTCGTCATGCCATTTTTCCGTCGCACCTTGCATGGATGATGTAAAATGTACTTCCACTTCATTTGGCGTAATTGAATACTTACAACTGGAAATATCTCCCTGTTTTGCCGGTTCTGACACCGAATGCAAGTCCAGAGTAAAAAATGAGTTATCCTTGGGGATAGTATCATCAATCAATAAGACACTGATCTCTTCGATACTGTCATCTGCTGCAAAAGTTAATAAACCGGTCGTATCCATGAAGCGGAAATCACTGTTCAGTATCGCAGTAGTATTTGATGGATCATTATTCAGGCTGTACTTCAAAGTGAAAGGCAATTTTGGTTTTCTTGAGAGCTTAACAGCAATTTTTACCACAGTGTCACCCTCATATCCAGTCATTTCCGACTGTACAAACGAATAGCTGATAAAATCATCATCATAGATGGAATAGATAATGGAATCGGTTTGGAGAGCAGCAAAACTGCTGTCACATTTTAGTTGTAAAATGATCTGCTCAGTAGTTTCTGGAAGATTATCTTCAAGAATATCCAGTAAAATCAGAGCTTCGGTTTCTCCGGGTTCGAACACCACTTTCCAGTCATTATTCTTAAGCGTAAAATCTTCACCCAGCTTCGCAGTGGACTTGCTATCCACCAGATATGATAATACAAGCCTTACATCCAGAGGTTTGGAGATTCTGGCTATCAGGGTGTCGGTTTTATCTTCTTCTGTAAGCCCCACTTCGTTTTCTGATAAATAGAAGAATACCAAATCATTATCTATAATTTCACATTCCAGTATAGAAACATCCGACCTAAGACTGTCATTATCAATGAATTCTATATTAAATTTTTCGGTATTTTCAGGGATTGAATCATCGAAAACTTTTATTTTCAAGCTGGATAATGTATCACCCTTTTTAAATTCGATCACACCAGATAGCTGAGCATCTACATCCTTATCTGTTGCTCCGTTATCGTAAGGAAAAGAAAGACGGTACCCTATTTTAACCGGAAAATTCAGCGGCTTGCTAAGTATTGCTCCGGTAATCA
>CAYPMS010000113.1:0-11518 GCA_964411655.1 uncultured Fibrobacter sp. | reverse complement strand
CTTCACCGCAGATTCCACATGCCCACAAGACTCTCAATCAGTACTGCAGATGAATACAAGGAAATACCCCTGGAGTGGAGAGGTAACGGATACAACTACGAAGCCGAAGAGGTCATGCGTTGTATATCGGAGGGTAGACTTGAAAGCCGGCTTCTGCCTCTAAACTTCAGCCTTCAACTAATGAAACTGCTTCAAACTATTCTGGAAGTAGCCAAAAAAGTTCCTTCAGCAAAAGAAAAATTGCTGTCTTCAGAGATTGATCAAACAGTCTGAAGAGTGTAGAGGATTGAGAGGTTTTTAATTGGTGATCAACTCCCAGGCAAAGATTATTTTCTGAAGACTTGCGAAGCAACTGTGTTGAATCTGAAACAACACCGGTTCCAGGTTCGGCAGACTCCTAACCTGATTGGGAAATAATCGATCAATTCTTTAAAATAGAACAGAAGTCAGTATGAACAACACAAGTATCGAAAACATTGAAACAATCGTTCCTTCAGCATCGGTAATTGCACAGTTCTACTTCTCCAAAGACAAGGAAAAGGAGATTTTTGAGAAGATCCGGCGTTTTTACACACTTAATGGTACCAGGATCAAAAAAATCTATGAAGATAACCGGATGGCAGTGCACAATCAGGGTCATTACCGTTCCGTAGCATCCCCCCAGGCAATCGCCAAAGAAGGTACTCTTACATTGTCACTGATTATTTCTCATCATGGTACAGTGACCGGGATCATCGATTCCGGTTCTCTCATTTTTCTAAACGATAATCCTTTGCAGATGGCATCCATACCATTTGTCTGCATAGACAACAAGACACCGGTCATGTTGACATCTTTTAATCCGGATAACTTCACCAGTCCGGATGATTTTCCTTTGCCGCAAAACTATTATTATAATTTTACTGCTCAAAAAGATATTTCCATATCACTGGCAACACCTCTGGCGCAACTTCATTACCGGATCGGAAAGACAGAAGTAACACGGAGAATTATCCCGCCCCTTCTCTCTTCCAATGATCAGTTTACTCCTGTGTGTGTGGAACAGTTCATTCTTCACAACAAAGGCAAATCTTCACAACAAATATCACTTGTAGTTCCCATGCCATCACTGGTTAATCTTGGCAGAAAAAACAGCCGCCCCTGCGAACAGGATTATACGTTTCTTGGATACGCTTCCATCAATGGCCAGGTTCACAAAAAGTTCAGTTATCAGGGTATTACCGGTGTGGAAATGAGCGGAGAGCAGAGTTCCGATCGGATGGTGATCGCAGTACCGGTTTCGGAAGGGGTTAAAATTGACCTGCAGGAAGCGTTCAAACTGCGCACCTTCAAACAGGATCTGGTTCTTAATTCCGATGGAGGTTTTCATCATCCCAATGCTATTGAAGCAGGTAATGACTACGGTGCAGCAATCAGTATAACTGTCAATGTAGAACCGGGTCAGGTGGTTTCTGTTCCTGTGGCAAAAGCTCTTGATTTTCCACTCCAAAGGTATGTGGATGGCGTATCTATTCCAAGAAGATATGTCAAGGATTATCCCTGTGAAGAGAATCGTGCAAAGGATATGGCAGTCAATGCACTAAATAATTATCCGGAATGGCTTGAGCGCACTATAGCTGTTCAGGAGCACATTTACAGTTCCCTTCAGAATCTGCCCATGTATAAAAATGACACCGATGGTGCACTCAGAGCTTCAAGACTTCTGTTCAATGAGCTCAGTTATTTGCTGTCAAATGCATCGGTTCTGGATCAGAACGGTCAGGCCCGCTTTCTTGAGTGCTTCGATTATCCTTTCAATAATTCAGCGGATGTAGATTTCTATTCCAAGCTGCTTTTGTCCATTTTTCCTCAGTTTGAACTGGAACTTTGTGAGAAGTTTATCGACTCCATCAACAAAAAAGATGAACGATTCCGTTTTTACAATCAATATCTTTATGATCCGGTTCTGCAAAGAAATTACCTTCAGCAGCTGGAACGGGAGAATCGTAAGCCAGGAGCCGATATTCATGTTTACGCATCCAGGAAAGAGGAAGGTTCGGTATTCCATGATCTGGGATCATTAACTTTCGGCAATCCTCTGCGAAACATTTCGGAATACACCTGGTATAACACATCCTACTGGATCGATCTGTTTCCTAAACTGGCACTGCGGACTCTTCGAAATGTAAAATACACCGGGAAAACCGATCTGGTAACTGACAACTGGATCACCCTTAAAAAGGGTTTCGACTATCTGATGTGTATGGATTACGATGGGGATGGTATTCCTGAAGGCAGGTCTGGAGAAGTAAGAAATACTTATGATAATATTCCCTTTGCCGGAGTAGGCGCCTACGATGCCAATCTCTTCGTGGCATCTTTAAAGGCAATGATCAGAATGGCCGATATGGCTGGAGATACAATCGAAAAGAACAGATATATCGAACTATACCGGAAAGCTATTTCTGTATACGATTCACTCTGGTACGAAACTACCGATGCACAGGGAAATGAGATGGCTTACTATATTACCTGCAGCGGCGTAAACGGGCAGGGAAAGTGCACAGATGTATTTACAGACCAGATCGTGGGATTATGGCAGTGGATTGCCATGGGAGAGAAACCCTTTCTGCCTGAAGATCGGATGAAACGGCTGCTGAAAACCATATATAATAACAACCGCACACCCATGGGATGGGCTACAGCACGCAAACAGGATGGCTCTGCGGTTGACTCGGATCAGGGCAAGGATGTCTGGATCGCCTCCAATTATGTTCTGGCACAGATGCTCGCATATTATGAGATGTACGAAGAAAGCAAAGAGATCTATAAAAAAATGGACGAGATAATTTTCGAGCACGGTAATTCTTTGAATACAGCAGAGAGCGTGCGTCCTGAATACGAAAAACAACCGGGAGAGAAAAAAGCACAACCGCATTATATCGTGGCAAGCTATCCCCGTCCAGGTGCTGTTTATGATATCCTCTACCTTGAAGCGATAAAAAAGGAGTGGGAAAAAACTCCTGATGTTGAATTTATCGATACGCAAAGATTACAATCGATCCGGAAATCGATATTTCAGTAATAATTTCAGCCGGCCCTACGGCCGGCTTTATTAATTGTCTTTCCGGGCCTGCATAGCATCTGTTGTACGTATTTTGAAACGGTTTTTATGGCATCCGAAAACTCCTTCTGTTCTTCGGCAGAAAGAGTGGATACCAGTGACCTGAAATGTTCATTCCAGTCATCTTTAATCAGTTTTACCGCTTTAAGCCCTTTTTCAGTAAAGGAAATTGTGATTTTACGTCTGTCTTCACTTGAGTAATTTCTCTTTATAAATTTTCTTCCCTCAAGATAATCAACTGATCGGGTGAGCGAACTTTTCTCCAATCCAACCAGTTTACTCAATTCTGACATGGATTTGTTTTTATTGGAGTCAAGAAACATGAGAATGATAGTCTGAGTCAGATTAATATCGAGATTGAGTTCTGATATGTCGTTTTCGTAAAATAATTTTCTTACAAACTGTGGGAGGTCTCTGATACTCTCAATCAACTGCTTTTCTGACATTAAATGCCTTTCTGTCTTGATTTCAGAATTTCTGATAAAAATCAGTGAAATGCTGCATACGATTCTTTATCCCTGAGCGATAACTCCGGTATAGCGGCTTATGTTAATAAAAATCACTCTCATCCATAGTAATAAAATAACATCCAATAATAATTGACTAAAACCGTTAAAATCGGCCACATTCTGTCATCTCCCCTTAATTCTCAATTGCTAAGGGATACGCTTCCAGCGGTGGAATTTTTATTAATCAAATACCTGAGACTTCTGTATTTATAGAACTCACCTGTTTTTAAATCCTATGGAATGATATTAAAAAATGATAAATACACGTACCATCCCGTTAGTTATCTTTTGATCCAATTTAGCACCATGCTGCAAGATAATTTCACCTGTACGGTGGCTGAAACATCCCGATCTTCCATATACGCTCTGATGTTCAGACCTTTTGGAGTAGTATGAAATGCTTATTGTAAAATCATTTATATCATCATATTTTATTGTAATATTTACAGGTTTGTCCCCTATACTTTTCCTGTAAGCGTTTTCTATTATGTCGAATAATGCTTCACTGAAAAGTTTCTTGTCCAGCCATAACCGGGGACTCTTCGATGCCAATTTGTTCCAATCACTGTTTTCATCTATTGTAACTTTGATGCCTTCCCTATTGCATTGTTCAATCACCCTGGTGAATATTGGAAACACCTGTACTTTTTTCAGTACAACTGCTACCGGAGAACTATCTCTTGTTAAAGCTCTTTTTGCATCGGTTGTCTGAAGCGTTTCTTTACCTGAATTCATTTCTCTTCAGCCTTTTCTATTTCTTAAACCAAAAATCCGCAGTTGAACGCGGCGCATATGTTTGCCTCAATGTGTTTGCCAATTGTGAAGTATTTGGTTCGTGCAGTAGGGATATGTGATCCGGCAAACAGCATTATAAACAGTAAGAGTCCATTCAACCATTCTGTTTTCCTGCAAAAATGGTTGAAATAGCAATTGTTGTAAAATCAACTATCTAAATATAAAAGAATCTGTAATTAATAACAAGCCCCATACCTGTCGTACTGCAAGACAAAAGGATGCCGACCAATATTCTTTCCAGACAGTAACAAATATGATTCACTGGTTCCTATTCTGTTTACAGATTATGATATGAGCACAGTTCCCCATCAAAATCGATTTCGATCTTTTTGGGCAAAGAATACGCTATTATTGCCATCACCAGAAAAACAAGACCGGTAGCAATAAAGGTAATTTTGTAGCTGAACAGCACCGCAAAGAGTGATCCTGCAATCGGGGCTACAGCCCTGCCTGCTGCCACTATCGAATTGTCAAAACCATAAATGCTGCCCTCTGTACCACGATCGGAACTCTGTACCAGAAGCGCACTCAGCGATGGAGTCAATGCTCCGGAACATAATCCAGTAAGCAGACTGAGAGCAACAAACTCCCATATATTCCCCACCAATCCTTGAGGAATGAAAAACAGCGCAGTAGTGACGGAAGCCAAAATTACCACTCGCTTATGTCCGATTCTGTCACTGGTTGGGGCCATCAGAATGCCCCCAATTATACCTGCAACTGATGCAACACCTATTACCGATCCGGTCAGGGTTCCAAGGTTCTTTCCTGGCCCAACCAGAGCAGCCAGAAATAATGGTAATACCGGATAGAGCATGTTATTAGCCATACTGCCAAGAAAGCGCAGCACATACACAATCAACACATTTTTTTGGGTAAATAACTTTTTCCAGTCAGAAAACAGACTCTTTTTTTTCTCTGCTTTTTCCATTTTACCATCAGTGGTTTCATTAACACAGAATAAAACCGATACACCTGATAAGAATAAGAGAATACCAGTGATCACAAATGTGGTTCTGATCCCGGAAACATCTGCCAGAATTCCTCCTAAAAACGGTCCCAAAGCTACCCCGGACCACACAGCCACCTGTAAAGATCCCATCACAAAACCGCTTTTCTCTCTGGGAGCCAAGGATGCTGTCAGTGCGCTGGTAGCTGAAACCACCCCGCTTAGAAGCCCCTGGCAAATCCTGAGAAAAATAAGTTGCTCTGCAGTCTTAACAAATCCCATCAAAAAAACAGTAACTGCTCCACCAATCATTGCCCTGACCACCATTGGCTTTTTTCCATACCGGTCTGCAATTGCACCCCATAGAGGAGAAACCAGTGCCATTGCCAGAGCCTGGGAAGAGAACACCAGTCCCGAAAGAACCTCGGTACTAAATCCCAGAACAGTGTCCAGATCTTTAATGTATAAAGGGAGAAAGGGAAATATTAGTGAGAAGCCCATAGATGTAAACATCTGGGCTGCTAAAATAACGTAAAAACTGCGTTTCCAATTCATAAACCAACAATTTCTTTCAGTCGACTCAAGTAGCTTTGAAATCCGTGGGCACTACGGGTTTGTAAAATTAACAAGAGAAGAATTTTTTCTGCTCCCATCCCAAAACTGGAGTGATGTAGCCATAAGTACAAATGCATACACACTGTAATCTCTGCGTTTTCCTCCAATTATGTTGAAAGTACCGTTTAGCCACAGGTATTTACTGGAGAACATATTTTAAAAAACTCCAAAATTCCGCTGTTGAGGTGGATGCAGATGTGTAATTGAAATGATAAGCATTGAACGCGGATCTTGCATCGGGACGCATATGCGCTGCATTCAACTGCGGATTTTAGGTTAAATATTGCCGACCTGAAGAGCCAAACCTCTAAAATTCAGCTGACACTTCACTTTTTACCGTTATTAAATGATTACTCATAAGCGCCCTTTTTTATTTATTCAAAAACATCACTTCCAGAGAATCGAAATAGGTTCTTATTGCTTCGCGGTAACTTTCGGGGAAATTGCCCATCAGTGCCTTTCGCCTGAGCAGATAAAAAGTATCCGGGTCTTCCATAACAGGCTTCTTACCTATGCTGTTGTCCGGAGAGAAAACCATTTCGGCAGTTTTTGATTTCCGCTCCTCTTTCCCTTCATCCTGGCGATTCATGGAAAGAGTAGTTTGAAGCATTCTTGAGAGAAAACGATCCTGATGCCTGGAAATCTCAGGCTTGGGCTGCTCGAGCATTTTCGCCAGTCTCTGAGCTTCTTTTTCCAACTGCTCAACTCTTTCTTTCATTGCATCACCGGTTTCTTTGCCATACTTTTCAGCCAGTTTCTTTAATTCTTCAGCTATCGCCTTCTGAGCTTTCTGTGCTGCTTCGCGCGCACTCTGGTTTCCCTGATTACCTGATTGTTGCCCGCCTTCTCCTTTCGATCCATTCATAAGTGATTTAAGCAGATCCGCTGTAGCTGCATTTATAGAGGCCTGACGACCCGAGAGATTGCGCATGGCATCCATAAGGCCACTATTGCAACTGCTCTGACTCTGCCCCTGCTGTTTCATATTCTGCAGTGTTTTTACCAAAGTAGTGGCCAGAGAGTTGAGGGCGAATTTATTCTCCCGCATTGCCCAAAATGCATTATTTGCTTCCAGCGCCAGCACAGCCTCCCCTGAATTATCGAGTGCAAAAGAAAACTGCTGGCGTATTTTGTTTTTGACCATTGGCGGAATCACTTTGAGACTGTCGGTTTTAAGGGATGCTTTGATTAATGCATCCCGTAAAGCCTGTTGCGAAACGGCCACATTCCTGCGTTCTTTATAGTCAATTTCTGTAATTATTTTTTCCTGCCATTGAATCAGGTTTAAGGCATCATGAGCCATCTCCATAATCAACTTTTGCTCATACTGCATCTGCTTCATCTTGCTGGCACTCATCATGTCCCTAAGCTGCTGAGAAGCAGAAAGCAGAGCTGCACTCATCCGGTTCATCTGATCAGTCGAAGGGCTCTGCTTTTCTGAGAGGTCAGACCGCATCTGATTATGTAAAGAATCCATCTGTTCTGAAGCAGATGACAATGTTCTTTCACCCGAATAATTCTTCTTCAGATCATGGTTGAAATTCTCTATTCTCTTAAGAAGATCCTTCTGCAGATCCATCGTACGCTGGGATGGGTCCTGATCAGCAATGTTTTTCTGTTCCTGAGCCAGTTTTTCTGCACGCATGGCCATTGAAGCCAGCTCGCGATCCTTTCGTAACATCTGCAGAAACTGTAGTGTATTATCCAGGCGCTCATCCAATTCAGGAAGCATTTTCTGAAGATTTTCCACGGCTTCACGCATTTCATCAAAAGAGATCTGGTGTCCATCTTCAATTCGTGGAAACAGGCTGTCGCCAAACTGTTTTATCAGTTCTTTGAGTTCATTTTGTATCTGTTCCATTTTGTCACTGATCTCTTCACCAATATTACCCTGCTCTTTAAGTTTTTCAATATTTTCCTGCAGGGAATTCAGCGCATTCTGTAAAGAATCCGCTTGAGCCTGAATCGACATCTGAAGATCCTTCAGGATCTGTTTCTGATCCCAGGAAAGCTCTTCAGAGCCGGTGGAGGATTTGACTAACTGCTCCAGCATTTCCTTGAGATTTTCCTGCTCTTTTCGTACCCCTTCGATTTTATTATCCGCATAGGTTTCCTTTTCCATTATGGCCTGGTGAATCTCTTCAAAGGAAGGCACTCTGAACCAAAAAGTATCGCTGGTAGTAATTCCAGGAGGAGAGAATGGACGGTTATCCCGGATTTTGGCCCAATAAAAAAGTGTGTCCCCAGGGTAAAGAGTGTATTTACGCAAATTCCAGATGACTTGCTTTCTGATGGTCTGGGGGTTTCCTTTTGGGGAAATGTTCCAGGTAGAAACACTTTCCTGACATTCGCCATTTCGGCAGCTTAAAATCTCCATGGATCTTATTCCAATATCATCGATACCCTGGACCCACAGAGTCTCAACCATCTCAGGCTGAAGCGCAATATTATAGCCGGGCTTAAGAAAATGAACCATGGGCAGTTCATCAGGAATAATATCAATGCGGAATTGTGGAAGAGAGTCGCTTTTCTGCCCCCGCCGATCGATCAGTGCAAAAGTATATTCAATCGGTTTGTAAACAGTGATTTCACCATAAGCACTGCTTTTGTCCACTTTGAAAAGAGTGGAATCATTGCCACTTATCAAATACGCCCTGGAGAGTTCTTCCGATTCGAGGGTAAAACTTACTTTTGTTCCTGCATAAGCTCTGAAATCACCCTGCCCTTCCGGCAGAACTTTTACCGAATCCCCAGTATAGGAAGGAGGAATAAGCCGTACCTGCATGCTGTAGAGAGCTGGTGGTGGTACGACGGTGATTGTTTCCGGTGAAAACTGTTTTCCCCCATAAACAAACTGATAGACAAACGATTGTTTTACGCTGTCAATGCTGAAACTGAATATATCTGAGCTGTCTGATCGAAGATGAATTTTTTCTGTTCTCTTTTCATTTATCCGGTTTATAACTATTCTGCAGGAGGGCAATCTGGTCTGAAGCGGTTGAAACTTCAGTATCACCGATTCGTTCAGTCCAATCTTTACAGTACCCGGACTGATTGTTGCACCAGTAGAACTGATTGAAAGGAATGGCGCATTCCAGAACCGCAGCAGTGATGGATCAAAATGGTTTACAGTGAGAATCCAGGCAGGTACCGCAATGAGGCTTAACCACCAGGTAAGAGGCAACTTCAGAGAAACTGGAGTCAATCCGGCAATCTGTTGTGCCGCCATCTGAAAAGTACGTTCTACAAACGGACTGTTTTGCTTTTCTTTATGGAATTCCAGTGCGATAGCTATTAATGGATGAACACAGTTTGAACTCTGTTCAATTTTTAAAGCCACCTCGTTAAGATTTGGTGCATGGAAAAAAACGGAGTCCAAAAGCCACCCGAAAAGGAACAGTAAGAGAAGACAGGCAAGTGCATCCCATAAAAGCGGCAGAAAAATCCATGGATACAGAACAAAGCTGAAATTAAGCACAACAGAGGCTATAGAGAAAGCAAAAACAGCAGGAGAAAACCCCCGGATAATTCTTAACCAGATTATCTTCCGCTGAACTCCGGCGACATATCTTTTTACTTTTAAGAGATCTTTGTTCATTGATTCAGGAACCAGTAGATAACATTTACTCCCATCTGAAGTGCCAGCTCATGGAGTCTCTCACCATCATTGTGAACATGCAGATCTTCCATACCATCACCGATATCGGAGTTATAGGTGTAAAAGATTACCATTCTGCCTTCAAAGAACACACCAAGACCCTGGGCAGGTACACCATCGTGCTCATGGATTTTTGGTAATCCCGGCAACTGATAAAAACTGCTGTAAATAGGGTGATCGGAAGGAATAATGGTCAGGGGATTTTCCGGGAAAAGCTGTGCAATCTGCTGACGAAACGATCGATCAAGCCCATAATTATCATCCGCCCAGAGAAATCCCCCCCCGATCAGATATTTTCTTAATCTCAATTTTTCTGCATCGGTTAATTTAAAATCCCCGTGCCCGGTCATGTAAATGAAAGGAAAGAGAAAAAACTCCCTGTCCATAATCTGGACGGTTTTTATGGTGTCACAGACCTGAATAGATGTGCGCTGTTTCAACGCTTTTACCAGATTTGGCAGAGAAGATGGGTTGGCATACCAGTCTCCACCGCCCCCGTATTTGAGTCTTGCTATTGTCAACTGACAATCATCTGCTGAAACAGTGAAGAAGAACACTGCGATCAATATCAGAAAATGCCTCATGTATGTTATCCCTTCGCCTGATGCATCAGCACAGTTGAAAAATAACTCCAGCTATCCATGAAAGAAAAAAAAAGGCGGGTTTTGTGCAAACCCGCCTTTTTTTAAAGATATTGAGATATCTTATTTTGCAATTGGTTTTTTATTATGCCAGGCAACCAGAACCGAAGTAGCGATAAAGATAGTAGAATAAGTACCCACAACAACACCGACGGTCAGAGCAAGAGCGAAATCTTTAATCGCATCGCTTCCCAATAGATAAAGCGAAAAGGAGACAAACAGAGTTGTCAATGAAGTAAAAAAAGTTCGTGACAGAGTCTGGTTGATACTGGAGTTTAAAATATCTTTAAAATTTCTGCCCCGTAATCCACCTCTTAAATTCTCTCTGATACGATCGAAAATCACAATCGTATCATTGAGTGAATATCCCACGATAGTAAGCAATGCTGCAATAAAGGTTAAGGACAACTCAAGATTCAGTAACGAAAAAACAGTAAGCGTAACCAGTACATCGTGAAAAAGGGGTATAACCGAAGCAACACCGAAAGGTAGATTAAAGCGAAATCCCACATAAACAAGAATCGCAATCAGAGAGAGTAATGTAGCAACGATAGCATCCCTTTTGAGTTCGCCTCCGATTTTCGGACCAACGGTTTCCACTCTTCGAACCTCAAAGGAATTTTCCGGATATTTCTGAGTCAGAGCATTCTTAATTGCTTTGGAGACCTCATCTCCCTCACCCTGTTTACCCACAGTGACCTGTAATTCGTTGTTTGCAATCTGGCCGATGGTTTTCACCTCAGGTGCGCCAAAACCCAGCTCAGAAATAATGCTTCTGATCTTTCCCAGATCATCGTGGAAAGGTTTCTGGAATTTCATCTGCATGGTAGTCCCACCAATAAAATCAACAGAGAGTTTGAATCCACGGTGCATAACAACTGAGACTACACCGATAAGTATTACCAGGATTGAGACACTGTAAGCAAATTTCTGGTAACGAATAAAATCGATTTTTGTGTTTTTAAAAGCCTGCAACATAGTGATTAATTCCCCATATAAGAAGTTAGATGCTCAATGTGTTTTTGTTTTTCTGGAAAAACAGATCCATCAGTACTTTAGATACAAACAGTGCCGTAAACAGCGAAGCTACTATACCCAGGATCATGGTAACCGCAAAACCCCTGATTGGACCGGTACCTTTCCATAACAGAATCAGTGCGGTAATCAAAGTAGTAAGGTTGGAATCCATAATGGTGACAAAAGCAGTCTCATAACCCGATTTGATGGCGTTGGTAACAGTTTTGCCCA
>CAYPMS010000112.1:0-11760 GCA_964411655.1 uncultured Fibrobacter sp. | reverse complement strand
CACCCATGACACCTGCAGTTGACAATAACATCTTTTTCTCATTGTGCACCCTGGGACCGTGATAAATGGTAACATTCGAAGAATCCGCCCCGGGATTTCCATGTAACCTGGCAACAGCAGTTTTAATAATTTCAGACAAACTGACTCCCGGAGCCCCTTCGATACTTACTGCTTCAATCTTCTGTTTCATAACAACATCGATCAGCGTCAACTGCAAACCGTAACGTTTATCATCAAAATCGATACTCCCGTAAAGCATTCGATCCATTCCTGCTGCACTTCCGATATCGATTACACAGCGGGGATCGCGGCAATGCACTGGGAATTCGACACTGATTTTTTTTAACTGCTGTTCCAGAACATTCTGGGGATAAATCAGATAAAACCCCACATCCTTGATACACTTTGTCAACTCATCATAAGCCTGTTCTTTTAGATTGTGGGAATCGCCATAGGATTCCGGATATAGTATTCCAATGCTTACCTTACCGCTGTCGGAACCAGGCACAGCCGTATGAACAATAAACGCAATCAATATTGCCGTTATTGAAAACCCTCTCACAGAATCCTCCACCGTTTATTTCCTGTTATCATCTCATCAACACTATCTGCTTCATATAGCGTTGTTCTTTGTTATTTGAATCTTTAGCAGAAAGAACCACAAAGTAACGCCCGTTTCTGCACATTCTCTCACCTTTCTCTGCAATGATATTTCCAGGTTGAGTCCATATCAGTTCTCTGTTTGAAGTGCGACCATCCCACCAGAGCTGATAAGGATACTGATTTGCATTTTGAATCTGCATGGCCCATACCGGTTCACCAGTAAGCGTGTAAATCCTTATTTTTACATCTCTAAGCGGCGGCCGGTCAGTTTCCACTTTAAAGGAGATACAGGTACCAAACCGCTTCTCTTCAGGACTGATTGACCTTGGCCATACGTAAGGAGAGAACGGGTTAGGTGAAACATCGAGATATCCTCCCCTGGAAGGCCCTGCGACTATTGAATATTGAGAAAAATGAGAAAGTGCTGCACTGATCTTTTTACCATCAGAACTGACTTTCGAATTCATTAATGGGTCCCATCTTAAGCTGTCAGCATTCCAGCAGGCAATTGCGATTTCTCTGGTTCCCCCACTTACCTCTTTCTGGAGTTTCTGTGGGATGTCAAGAATGAGATTAATACTGTCACTTCCAGAATTTTCAAACAGGACACCATGGGATTCCGTAATAGAAAAAGCTGTAGAATCGATAACTTTCATCTGACCGGTTCCCCGTCTTATTACATTGGTTAATACTTGTGTTTCTATTGCCAAAAGTCCTTTTTCATCTGGAGAAACCACAGCGGCCGGAAATACTATCGAACAGCCTCGCAAATTAGAGGCAGTATCTGGAACGTCTTTTGAGCTTATCACGAATCTGACTGGAAGCCCCGGGACTTTTGAATCCCCGCTATAATACTCGGTCCTGATTGCTGATATCTCTGCAAATATTCTTACAGTTCCACAAAAGTTCTTTCCAGGTGTGAAAACTCCATCTTCTGTAATTGTTCCGGCATTTTCCGGCAATATAGACCATTTAGGAACAACATTCAATATCATTCCGCTTTTGTCACGACCGATGGCTCTGAACTCTGCCTTGTCTAATCCTGAGGTTGTAAGCGGATTTGAACCACCTGCATCTGTTCGTAATATCTGTAAATTATCCAGATTACTTCCCGAAACCCTGAAAACTACCGACACCGAATTGAGTTTTCCTGCCATTTTTACCTTTGTTGTATCTATTGTCGCAGTAAGAGTTACCGGTATTAAAAATGCCCGCGTTTTTCCTGTTGTAACTGTAATGGTGTTACCGGTATTTGAACTCAGAACACATCCCTGGGGGTCGCTAATTTTCCAGGAAACATTCTGCCCATTCAAACCGTTATAAGGCAGAAATGCTGAACTGTAGTAGCCTTTCAGAGAAAACTGCATGGGGTATGAAGAGGGCAGCACCAGAGTATCAGCATCGGCCGGCTCTATCTCTATTCTTGTCAGAGTTGAAGTATCTGGCATAACCAATGTTTTATAGACTTCTTTCTGATAACCATAAACATCTGATTTCCGCCATACCTGGAAATAGTACTGCATCGTACTGCCATCTCTTGGAGGACGTATGCTGAACTGATATACAGAGTCACTCTTATTAATATATTCACTTCTATAGCTGCTACCCATAGCATCTTTATAGAAAATTACAGCAGAGTCCATGATTTCAGATGATCGCAAGGAAAGAATAACTTTCCCATCTACCGGGGTAACAGTATCTTTTCTGGAGTGGATCACATTCATTGCTATTGTATCTGTATACTCTGTGACTTCATCATCTACATAGAATTGATGAAAAGCAAGATCGACAAACGAATCACTCTTAGCATCAATGTTAATCACATAATTGCCGGATCCGGCATTCAACAATGAATCCATAACAGAGATTGTCTTCTGTAGTGGAGACTGAACTTTGACCGACCCGTTAAAACCTTCTGAAGTTACAAACCATTTTATTTTTTTAGAACCCGGCTTCATATAAATCGCCGTCTGTGAGGGTATCACCTTTCCGTCTGAAACGACAAGTGTATCAGGGCCTGCAATACTGTCAATGATGAATCCGTCTTTACCTGCATTTATCGAATATATTCCATCAGGAATATTCCTGACTTCAAACTTTCCATCGGCTAATGACTTCGAAGATATGATAGTTCCTGTGCCGTACCTGTTAACCAGATTTACCAGTACATTTGATGGTGAAGTGCTAAATATCGTACCGCTGATCATACCAAGACTTCGGATTGTGTCATTGAATGTCAGGGTTGTATTAAATTTGGTGGAAAGAGTGCATGGCTTGTCTTTCAAAACATATCCAGCAGCAGAGACTTTCACATGGTAAAGTTTGTTGCCCTGAAGACCGATACGATAATCTCCATAGGTTGCATCAGTATAACAGGTAAATGTATCCTGAGTTTCTACAGCTATAAATTTAACGGCAGCTCCGGGAACAGGTGCAAAAACTTCTCTGTCACCAACCCATTTTTTTCCATAGATATAACCACTGATAAGAGATGCTCCTGCATTTAAAGTGATCGAAATGTTCTTTGTACTGACTACATCTGTTGTACTTTGAAAAGATGTAAATCCGGTTTTTGATGCAGCAATGGTATATGTGCCAGGTTGTACGTAAAATGAGAATGTTCCGTTCTCGGATGTAGCTGGAATTTCTTCTATCACTCTGCCATCAAATAAAAGTGTCACCTTTGCCCCTAAAACAGGTGCTCCCGAAGCATTTTTTACAGTACCATACAAGGTTAAAGGATTTCTGGACATAGTGATAGTGTTAAATTTGACATTCTCTCCATCACTTACAGTCACTTTTTCAGGCAGGACATTCTTATAGCCGCTCTTTTGGGCGCTTATCAACCAGTCTGCCCCATAACATTTTAAAACAAAATTCCCTAATGCATCTGTCTGAGTAGATAATGAATCTCCTAAATCAGAAATACCTCTAATGGTTACCAGATTGATTCCTTTTCCAGATTGATCGACTACTTTACCATAGATGGTTGCCTGAGGTCTGGTAAGAGTAAAAGTGATCTCTGTAGTACTATTCATGTTTACTGTCACAGTACGTGTCTGATTCTCAAATTCACTTTTAATAGCGGTTATCCTGTAGGTTCCTGCAGGGCGCTCTCTTGAAAGATATCCATCGTTATCGGTATAGAAAAACAGTGGAGCTTCCATCGATCCATCCAGCACCTCAAACTGCATCTTAACGAGTCCAACATTGCTTTTTGTAACCAGACCATTATTTGAAATCTGTTCTACTGTTCTTATCACAAGTCTACCGGTTGGCACCTCATATCTGAACCCAACAGTATCGCCAGCCGTGCCGGCACCTTTTTGATCGGTAGCAATTACCTTCCAGAAATAATCATTAGTGGCAAAGACACTTTTGGCATTGACATCAACACTCATCGTTTCGGCAGAACTGAGTGCCATCACTTCTGTCTGCCAGACAATAACCTGAGCATTAATTTCTTCGTACTCCTGGGTGATATAAGCATACAACTTGTATGTATTTGCTCTCTCATCCAGATTGGACCATTTGAATTTGATAACCGAATCCGTTGCGGAATTAAAAGTCCCTCCTTTTGGATAAAGGCTAACCGGCTTCTTTAGAGGAGTACCTTCAATTATAAAATTACCAGGAATATCATAACGAGTGGAAGAAAACGCCAGATGATTTCCATAGTTGTTAAGAACAACCCATGAGTACTGTTTCCCAGGTGACAATGGGGGTGGCTCTGCGGTTATCGTTCCTGAAGGATCGGGAGCACCGTATACAATCTGTGTATTGGGAGTAATTGCCTGCCATACTATACTCAGGCCCTTAAGATCGATTTTGCCACCTTCTTCACTATTGACTTTGATTAAATCATCAGAAAGGATTACATGGTAATAAGGAACTCCGGAGTTTGCGTACCACTGAAAAGTTGGGGTGAGACTTTTTGTTTTTCCAGTGGGGCTAATGATCTTTACTGCATTTGGATTCTCGATAATTATCTGAAATTCATTTGAAATAAACGTCTTTCCTTCCAGCTTATATGCCACAACAGTATAGAATACCCCTGTACCCATTTTCGGTTGTCTGGATGCCCTGAAAGCGATCCCCCTCATTGGAACAGATGAACTTGAAGGTGGGAAATATCTGTTGTTCAATGAATCGGCTTCGAACACATTTACTGAATCTTTATAATTTGCAATGTTGCTTCCTCCCGGTGATTTGCTGAAGTAAATAACCCCCGAATCAGGAGAGATATAACCGTTTCTGGATGCGCCAGTCCATTTTATCCATATCAGTGAATCGGCTGATATAACTCCGACTGGAGCATCAACAATGATGAAATCGGTACTTTGCTGGGCGAAGGTGACCAACACGCTGAAGACTATCAATAATCCGGTATATATTCGCATCATGCACAATCCTTTCAAGATTCTTTCCGGAATTAAAATCTGTATACAATACCTGTCTTTAATGCCGGTAATGGTAACACATCAAGCTCCAGATGAAGCTGCATTTTGGATCCGATTGTGGATCCAAAATTAACTACCGGTATCATGGCTGATTTACCCATGTGCATATATGGCATCTTGCTTCCCAGAAGATGAGTCTGATCTCCATATCTGAAATCAATCCCAAATATTCCGATGTTCAAAAATGCCTTATATACATTGCACTGCAACATGATTATGTGATCTACCGAAGTTCCAAAATCTATTATCAATGAATCGTTTTCGATGGGAACTGAATTCTCAGACCCTGCAGCCAATTGTTCTTTTCTTATTTTGTCCAGCCTCAATTCAATGTCACCGAATATCTTTGTATAAGAAAGGGTAAAATATCCCGGGAGAAGATCAAAGGACAGAGTAAGTCCGGTAGGCATTTTCCAGTGTAACGCTGGCTCACTGCCATCTGCATTTCTGGTAGTGAAGGAAACACTGTCTATGTCATTAGCTGTCATTCTGTTTATAAATTCGTCATCCGTAAAAAGGTCAGGGTCTGTAAAATCATACCTGGATTCAAATGTTTCAGGATCGATAAAAAATGGTACTGAATATCTGGCTGAAAAACTTCCTCTTGCTTTGGTTGACAATCCAAATCTGGATACCAGAGAAAATCTCCAGGCTTTCAGGCCGATTGTGGGACTCCAGACTTCAGCTTCATAGTGACCCAGAGCATGACCGTATACTTTACTGGAGGGATAATCCAGTTCTCTTTCGAGGGAAATGTTTCCATCATCACTCTTATAGTTCAGTTTTCCCAATAAATCGACGTCTATTTTTCCTCTCAGATCCATAACGAAAGTGTGGCGATGAAGATTGAGTGCCATCGTAAGATATCTGTTAATACGGTATGCATATCCAAAGGTCATCGTTTCCCAAGCCATTGACATGTTTACTGGAACACTGATTGTACCACGCAACAGAAAATTCACACCTTCCATTAACGAATCTGGTCGGATATAGACATTGGGATTACCTAATGCGTTGCTGTAATTAAGGCTGAAATTCTGAGTGTTGGAAAAACTGGCTACTCCACCCAGCATGGGAACATCTACCTGTATTGTCAGATTCGGATTCTGCCTTGCGCTTCCCTGTGGTTTAAACTCTTTTCCGTTTGAAATAAGAGAGCTATCTGAAAATACCGAATCAATTGCTGGATCGACATATTGAATAAAATCTCGCAAATTTACACTGTGTGATATGGGCATGTTAAATCCCAAATATCCTCTTGGATATTCAAATGATACCGACGTAGGGTCCCGGAGAAAATCATAATTAAATCCAATTGACAATTTGGCACTGAAATCAGGCAATTTGACATTTGCCCCCAGGTCATCAATATCAATTTTCTCTGCAGCATGCAATTCTAATAATAAACATGCGATCACAGTAAAAACTGCCAGCATCCGCATGGAGTTCGCTCCTTCTGTTATTTCATTCCTGTAGTGAATTCTGTATCTTTTTGCAACTGAGCAGAATGCCTGAAGAACTGATGTAAATTGCATTATGTTTCAAAAGCCCGTTCCTGCAGTAATACTCAGAATAGTAAACTTGCCTTACTGAGCAAATCATAGCAATAAGAAAAACAGAGAAAGTTTATAATACCCAGTCTATTAAACATAACCATGATAACAGTGTTATTATATACCTTCAGACCAGAAACTGTCAATAATGATTTCCATGTTTATTATTTGTATATATCTGCAAATCATGGAAACATCAGTTGATGTCTATGGAAAACAGGCAATGGGAAGATAAACTGTAAAAATATGTTGCCGATTATCGTATATACCTTTTCGATTACTATAAACTGAAATCGGCAATTACATACATTTTTTAAAACACAAGGTTTGACACAGAATCTTGTACAATAGCAACTTGCTGGAACTTTGACTACTAAAAAAGCAGAATGATCTACCAGACTAAAGGTCCAGTAGATACCTAAATATGCAGTGCACAGAATAATGCCATAAAAGAATGACCTGGTTAAACGGTGGCTTTCTCAAGCAGAGAATCAGCAATCGATTTCTTTAATTCACTTGAATACTTAAACAAAGGGACCACTCGTCTCAATAGCGGAACTACTTCTCCAGTTTTGGGATTTCTGGCAGGACGAGGCTTTCGAACTTTGGTATAAAAGGTTCCAAATCCACGAATTTCGATATTTTTGCCAGCTTCCAATGTACTGGCGATTGTCTCCAGAAGCTCTTCAATAACTATTTTGGTGTCCGCCTGAGTCAGCCCAGTGTACCTGGAAACATCTGCTATTAAATCATGTTTTGTTGTATTTGCCACATAACCCCCCTGAAGGAACACTGATTTATAATATTGAATGATATTCGGTTAAAGTCAAGTTATTTTGTTACATTCTCATTATAACTACCTGAATGGGAAAAAAACAACTTAAATCCGCATTTCCATGATTCCAGGAGAATCTTTTTGTAGTCAAAACTACGATTGCTGAAAGCAGGGATTATGGAAATTAACTCTCTAAAAGAGTTCATAAAGCATTGATCTGAAAAAGCTTTCATAACCACATCCTGATTTTTTCTGATCAGGGTTTCATCGATTAAACCAAAATCTATTATTCCACCCCACCCCGGAAACATTTTTCTAAATAAAATACTCATTTTCTCCTTCGCTGTCTCATCAGTGATGATTTTTCGTAAAACCCGTATCTGTGCTTCTGTATCCAGAATGCCAAAATCTACAGTATCATCGATAATCAGACATTCTTCTGCTTTTTCTGCACCAGTTTCTCCAACAAACCTTAAATGATAGTTGTAAAATTTTTCCTTTATAGATTTCCAGCATATCCACTCCAGAGGCACTGGAAAATGTTCATATAGTAAAGAGGCATTCATTTCTTGAGGATAAACAAATCCTGCAGGCCTTCTTGCCAAAACCGCCTTCTGATATAACCACGGTTCATATAATGCATAACCGAAACCTTCTGAGAGTGATGTTGAGAGAGCTAAATCACAAAATTTGTAAAGATAAGGTACAGGGTTAATATTATGCCCACCATCGCCAATTAATAGTTTCCACGGTAACCTGGCTGTATTTATTACCACTCTCAGCCCCGTTTCTCTCACCAGTTTTATCAGTGCCTCATATAGCATTCTGTCCAAAGCACTGCTGCCAGGAACCCCTAGTACAAGATTGGCATCCAGAAAAATACAGGCTATTGCTACTGCTTCCAGAACATTTTTTCGCCTTATTATGCGGGCCGGATAACAGCATAGCAGACGTTGAGGATCGAATTTAAACCCATCTGAGGAAGCCAGTACTTCAAGGTGCTTTAGAAAGGCCCTGCGATCAATGGAATTATCAATATCAGTGTTCAGCCGTACAGGATTGGGTAAAAGGTTTACTGCAAATCCGGATTTTTTCAGAATTGAATAAACATGTGTACCTGGCACCAGAAAGTGAACCGGAGCTCCGATTGCATAAAGTTCATCTCTGATATCTATACCGATGCTCTGAAGTCTAGCGACTTTCTCTATCATATCAATCCTTCCCTCTTCTGCCAGATCATGCAATATCCAGAAGAACCGATACTTGCAGGGATCTTTTTTTCGGGCCAAAACTCTTAACGCGGAGCTGAGGCAGGGATTTTTTGCCAGAGACATATTATGACAGAGGATAACCGCCGGACATGGAGTCTTTTCCAGAACAGAATCGATTTTATTTACAAGTAAATCTCTGAGATAAAAATATGATTCCTTGTCGTTAATATCCTGATAATCACACTCCGCGATGTTAATGATTTTAAGATCAGAATCTTTCTGATGCTGGTCATAACTGCATATGAGTGCATTGAATGCTTCATGTCCATTGACAGCAGAAAAAGCTTTTGAATAGCCGTAAATCACCTCCCGTACACCTCCAACCCGGAAATGATAGTGTACCTGCAGAAGACTGGCTATTGAGTAATCCATAATCAGAATCTATCAGTCATTTTCTTTTCTGTCGAGGATGAAAACTCCGGTGCACCTCACGCAGATACTCACGATCTACATGAGTATAGATTTCCGTAGTAACAATATTGGCATGTCCCAGCATCTCCTGTACTGTGCGTAAATCTGCACCACCTTCCAGAAGATGAGTGGCGAAAGAGTGACGAAAGGTATGTGGTGAAACGCACTTGTTTATTCCGGCAGTTTTTACATAGCTTTGAATGATTTTCCAGATGCCCATGCGGCTGAGAGCCTTTCCCCTGGCATTAAGAAATATGGTGCTGTCCGAATGAGGCTTTGCATAAAGGTGGCGTTCTAACTTGTAATATTCTTTTATCCAGTGTAAAGCTATCTCACCAATAGGAACAATTCTCTCTTTGGAGCCTTTACCGTATACCCTGACCAGCCCCTCATCCCAGAGTATCTGTTCTTCAGTACATGACAAAAGCTCAGACACACGCATCCCTGTTGCGTAAAGTGTTTCCAGCATCGCCCGATCACGGATTCCCCCTGTTTTGTTAATATCTATCACATTGAAAATCCGCTCAATTTCCTCCACCAGTAATACTTCAGGAAGACTTCTGACAGATCTGGGACTCTCCAGCAGTTCAGTTGGATCTTCATTAATCTCTCCCTCTGAAGCAATAAATGCAAAGTAACTTCTCATTGAAGAGATGCAGCGTTGAATCGAAGCAGATGCAAACCCGATATCATAAAGTAGTTGAATATATCTGGAAAGAATATCGGAAGAAATGGAGTTGACCTGTTCGATACGGTGCTGATTTAAGAATGAGGCTAAGCGTTGCAGATCGTATCTGTAGGCTTCTGCAGTGTTTTCGCTAAGAGTCTTTTCCAGCCTCAAATAGGCAAGAAAAGTATCGATACAGGGTAATTCTATCATTTAATTTTGATCATAGGAAAGGATTGGTTTTCTTTTCACGTCCGATCGTTGTTCGACCCATATGCCCTGGGCATACAATTGTGCTCTCAGGCAACGACAGAAGCTTCGTTTTTATTCCTTCTACAAGTTTTCTCTGGTCACCACCTGTAAAGTCGGTTCTGCCGATGGAACCAGCGAAAAGTACATCACCACAGAAAAGATATTTCTCGATATATAAAGCGATTCCACAGGGGGAGTGCCCGGGAACCTCAAACACCTTTACATCAAAACTTCCGATTGCTGTTTCCCCTTCAACCAAATCGATCGTGTTCCCCTGATAAGTAAAGTCCTCTCCAATAAGAACCGATGAGTTCAGCCCGGCATCTCTGAGCATCATTTTTTCCAGAGGATGCACATATATGGCAGCATCAGGAAAAATTTCCAGAATTTCCGGTATTCCCATTATATGATCAAAGTGGGCATGAGTAATAACTATCGCTTCAACATCAAATGATTCTTTCTTTACCAGCTCTATTAATTTATCACATCCAGAAGAAGGATCTACAATAAAACTTTTTTTATTTTCATTATAGACTAAATATGTATTGGTTTGAATAGGTCCTGTAATAAATTTCAGCACAGTCAGTGGCATCACTATTCTCCTTAAACTTTGTCCATCTCTAAAATTGGCTCATCATAATCACCGATAAAAATTACCTCTGGTTCCAGAATTATTCCGAAAGAGTCAAAAACAGCGACCTGTATGTACTTAATCAGTTTACGGACATCTGCTGCGGTTCCTTCACCTCTGTTGACAATAAAATTTGCATGCTTAGTGGATACTTCTACATCCCCAACCCGTAATCCCTTCAGCCCACACTTCTCAATCAGAGTACCAGCAAATCCTCCCGGAGGCCGTTTAAAGACGCTTCCACAATTAGGATATTCCAGAGGTTGTTTAAGCTTCCTTTTCTGCAGAATTTCCTGGCGAATTGAAAGTAGAGTCTCCTTAGGGCATCTTTTCGGAAAATTAAATACTGCAGATAAAACTATTGCATCTTTACCTTTCAGACGGCTTGTTCTATAACCCAGTTCCATATCTGCAGCATCACATTCAACTATTTGGTTTTGTATATAGTCATAAAAGCAAACCGATTGCAGAGTATCGGAGAGAGTAGTATTAAATGCTCCTGCATTCATAATGACTGCCCCTCCTACAGTGCCGGGAATTCCAGCAAGTTCTTCCATACCGCTGAAGCTATTGTCAATGACCTGATTTATCAGAGTATTAAGTAAAGCACCGCTTTCTGCCCGAACACAATCATCATTCCAGGTGATTTTACAAAAGCTGCTGGAGAGATTGATCACCAGTCCCGGCCAACCCGAATCGCTGATCAGAACATTGGAGCCTTTGCCCAAGACAAAAATCGGCAGTTGCTTCTGTTGCGCAAAATTGATTGCAGTTATTATTTCTGACTGGCTCTGCGGCTCAGCATAATAAAGAGCGTTTCCTCCGATACGGAAGGTACTTTTATCTTTAAGAGATATATTTTTCAGAAATTCCATAATGATTTAATTTAATGTATTTAATCAAAAATCGCAGTGATTGACGGGATAACAGAAAATTTATTGCACTTCAGTTCATTCGGTATCCGCCACCGATAGAACTTTCAAACCCCCAATCCTTTCTGTACCATTATTTTATGGATTTGATCATCAGGTTTAAACCTAAAATCCGCAGTTGAACGCGGCGCATATGCATCCCGATGCAAGATCGCATAGCCGTCAGGCTAATTTTCTTAAGCCATTGTTTTTTCGTGAGTTATAC
>CAYPMS010000111.1:0-11854 GCA_964411655.1 uncultured Fibrobacter sp. | reverse complement strand
TGACTTCCTTCCCGCTTGGAACCGCTTAACTCACCATCTTTGTATTACCCTAATGGACAATTTGGGTTAAATTCTTCAGCCTTTCACTTAATTCCTCAAAATACAATGACAAGTAATCCCGCACGATAGCGGTTCCGTGTGGCATGATAAGGATATCAGGGTGGTCCCAGAGGGAGGAATTTTGAGCTAAGGGCTCCTGATAAAAGACATCCAGACCGGCACCTGCAATTAATCCTTTGTCTAAAGCCCATAGAAGGTCTTCCTCTTTGCAGCAATTCCCTCTTCCGATATTGTAAAAGAAGGCACCTGGTTTTAAAGCGGAAAGCCGCTTTCTATTAAAAAAGTCATTATTTGACTCGATCCCAGGGAGTATACTCACCAGATGATCGCAGTTACCCAGGACTGCTTCTATGTGCTCAGGATGACAGATCGCATCGGTATCCTTATCCAACCTGGGATCATAAGGGGAATGCTTTACACCGGTAATTCTGCATCCAAAAATTTTTAAGACTCTGGCGCATTCTCGTGCTATCCTTCCATATCCCACAATGACCACATGCTGAGTCGCCAACCGGCTGGTGTTATTAAGGAAATCCCGGTTCCATATATGGTTTTTCTTCTGCAGAAGAGCCTGAGGGATCTTTCGATTAAAGTAAAGTATCATAGCCAGAAGCGATTCTGCCATTATGGTTCCATGAAAAGTCCCATGAAAAACCGCAACATTAAATTCTTTGTTTCTTTCAATCCAGTCTTGCCCGGCGGCAGGAGTAAATATGGCTTTAAGCCTTGGGGCACTGTAGTACCACTGTGACTTGAATTTCCAGGTAATAACCAGATCGGCTTTATCAAGATGTTCCAGAAATGCAATTTCCTCTGTAACTCTGATAAAAATCCACTTTGGAAAGTGGTTACGGATATTGTTTATCTGTTCGTTGGTTACTCTGAAGGCTTTTACATCGTTTTCAAGATATACTATTACGGTCATAGATTTTCTTAGCTTACAGTTTTTTCATTTAAGATCAACTGCAAGGATTTGTTCAGTTCTTCCACATTGTAAGGCTTTGTGATAATTCCTTTAAAGCCGTAGCTTTTATAATCTGCCATTATCGGATCATTGGAATAGCCGCTTGATACCAGGGCATTAACCTGGGGATCGATTTCAAGCAGCTTACTCAGGGTTTCTTTACCTCCCATACCTGTAGGAACTGTCAGGTCAAGGATAATTGCATCAAATCTCTGGTTGTTCTTCAGTGCTTTACTATAAATCGCGATGGCGGCTTCTCCATTACTTGCAGTTTCCACTGTGTACCCCAGATTAGAGAGCAGCATTTTTGTGACTGTCAGGATAACCGGTTCATCATCCATGATGAGGATTTTACCGGTTCTGGTAGTCTGAATTAAATCGGTCTTTTTATGCTCGACAACAGTCTTAGTGGATGCGGGCAGGAGGATATGAAAGGATGTGCCCTTGTTTAAAATTGACTCTAGATAGATATGGCCGTTATGCTTTTTAATGATCGAATAGGAAGTGGCCAATCCCAGGCCGGAACCTTTGGGCTTGGTAGTAAAAAAAGGATCAAAAATACGCTGCTGTATTGCGGGGGGAATCCCCTTCCCACAATCACTGACTGTGAGCTTTACATATTTCCCTGGAGGCAACTGGGCATTTTCCACAGACGGATTATCTGCATTAGACATTGAAATTCTGATTACCCCACCATTGGGCATTGCCTCTATGGCATTAATTAGCAGGTTTTGAATGACCTGACTGATCTGGGAACTGTCAACCTCAGCAGAGTATAGATTGTTTTGACAGGAGATATCACATTTGACCTGGGTTCCTGATATGGTGAATGCTGCTGTATCTTTGACCAGAGACTCAAGTGATGTTGGCTCTTTGATCGGTGCACCACCTTTTGAATAGGTCAAGAGCTGACCTGTAAGGTCTCTTCCCCTCTGAAGGGCATTTTCTATATCACCAATGATACCTTTAATTTCTGTATCGTGAAGATTTCTGATTTTTAATATCGAAATGCCTGTCCAGACAGCAGTCAAGAGATTATTAAAGTCGTGTGCAATGCCGCCTGCCAGTATTCCCAGTGCTTCCAATTTATCTTTTTCGATGATCTCTTTCTCAAAACGGACCCTATCGGTCAAATCGATGCAAATGCCGCAGATACCGGTTACCTTGTTCTGAAGGATAATTGGTGTGGAATGGATCATCACAGGAAATGTCCTGCCGCTTTTGTGTAAAGCAGAGTATTCATAGTGAAATCTTGAATCGTTATTTAATACACGAATCAAATTATCCTTTGCCCATTCACGTTGTTCTGGAATGACCATGTCAATGGGAGAGTTTTTTCTGGCCAGATCATCCGGGCTGTAACCGAAAAGATCATATGCCTTTTTATTGCAATAAGTGAAGAATCCGTTGAGATCGGTTTCAAAAACGGCTTCAGGAAGGAAATCGACAAATTCACGGTAACGCTTTTCACTTTCCTCGAAAGCATTCTTTGTTTTGATCAAATCGGAAATGTCTTTGAGAAATGATACCAGACAGTTTTTCCCTTTAAACTGCATCTCTTTGCTCGACACAGAAAGAAAATGCATCTCTTCTTCACAATTGCTGTGAAATAGTCCTTTAAGATTGGACGAAGTTAGTGGCAATTCTATTTCTGGTTTTTCAGAATCAGAGGGAACGATTTTTTGAAGAATAGAAACTGGCTCAATGCCAATATCTAAAAGTTTTACAGCAAGGGGATTTGCAGAAATCACAAGCCCGGAACTGCATTCGCAAATGACTATAGCTTCGGGGGCATGCTCAAAAATCGTCTGAAATTTTTTCTCCGAAAGGAAAACGCGCTCAGCCCAACATCTGATGCGTTTTAAAGCCAGGTGGTTAATGATGGAATATATGCAAAGAATCAGACTCAAAGTTATGCAGAATCCCAGAAGATAATATTTAATAACTGATTCTTTTGGAGAATACACATATATTGTCCAATTCGGCAGAAACAGGCTGGCTTTAGATTCGATAAATATCTTATCATCCATAATTACTTCATCTGTAGAGATTTTTCGCTTTACCAGGGGCTCCAGAGAGTTTACCCTGTAATGAGGCAGTAAACTGATTTGCTGCTTCTTCAGGTCTGTAAGCGGAAAAAGCGGCCGATGATTATAACAGTCAGAGCTGGATAGAAATACGATATTGTGTTGATCGACTAAAAATGCTCTGGGTTCGATTGAAAAAAGCGAGTCCAACTCTTCTGCATCGCATTTGATTACTATTACACCCTTTACTTTTCCATCCGGGCCTTTTACAGGAGCAGAACTGAAATAACCTTTCTTCCCGGTGGTGGTCCCTACTGCAAAGTAACTGTTTTTTCTTCCAGACATCGATTCCTGAAAATAAGTCCGAAAAGAATAGTCATTACCTGCAAAGCTTAATTCTGTGTTATGGTTGGAGGAGGCAATTGTGATTCCGGAAGTATTAATGAGATAGACTGCATTCGCATCGAATGCGTTATGATAACGGCTAAGAACTGCATTGATTTTTTTCCAGTTTTCTTCTGATGGGTTATCCAGATAATCGATAATTGCAGGAGAACCGCTGATGGCACTGACTCCAGCATCGATTTTACTCATTTTGCTTTCCAGAGCCGCCTTAACAGCGGTAATGGTGAGCTTCGCTTCTGCTTTCATTTTTTGTATTTCGCCTCTGACAAGCCTGCCGGTAATAAAATATCCCAGAACATAAAGCGCTCCTATTACAAAAAACATTAAAAATAAGATTACACGTGAATATGCAAACTTTCCATTGATAATTGATTTCTCATGATTCAATTGTCTGAAAAAATGGATAAACATCATAATTATTACTAAAAACAGAGCAGGAAACAGAAATCGTTCAAACAGAGAAAGAAGCTGGATCATGAACTGAGATAGTCCTGTAAAAACAAGAGAAAGTTTTTAAAAGTAATCTGATTGTTTGGAAGTAACTGTTTCAGCTATTAACCGCATTAAACCACTGATCATCAAAAGATAAAACCGAATATCAAAACAGAATTAGCGTTAAATATTCTTCTTCAATCAAATTTTAATGCAGAGCCTGGAGTTACACATGAATTATAATTAATTATCTTGTTTATGTCTATAGTATGGATCGGGCTGGTTCAGCTAAAGAATAAAGATTATAACAATTGCTTATTGATGGTGCTTTGTTCTCCCCGTATCTATATTCTTGCTGGGTCCTTTTAATAGAAAAGGAATACAAAACAGGACTGATAAACGTAATAAAGTGAAATATCCGATTTCTGAAACTTACTTTTGCAGGATAGAGGTTTTTTATAATGTGCAAATCGTCAGTGGCAATTGTGGCATGTGGTTCATATAACCAGGATGAGGTAAACGATGCAGTAAAAAAGGGAATCTCGTTACTTGGTGGTATCGGGCGGTTTTGCCGCAGTGGTGAGAGAATACTTTTAAAGCCCAACGTTCTTTGGGGCACCGATCCTGAGCGATGTGTGGTAACTCACCCTTCTGTGTTTAAAGCAGTAGCACTTCTTTTACAGGCTCATGGTGTTAAACTGCATTATGGTGATTCTCCGGCCGGTTTACAGACTTCAGCCCAGGCGATGCAGAAACCTGGTTTCAGCAAGGTCGCAGCAGAATTGAATATAGAGCACGGTGATTTTGATCATGGAAGAAATGTTGCATTTTCAGAAGGGATCTTCTGCAAACAGCTTTTTCTTGCCAATGCAGTTTTTAATTCAGATGGACTTATAAGTCTGCCAAAACTGAAAACCCACGGATTGACCCGCATGACAGGGGCTGTTAAAAATCAATATGGATGCATTCCGGGGCTGGCAAAAGGGGAGTATCATGCCAGACTGCCCGACGTTTATGACTTTTCTAAATTGCTGGTTGATATAAATCGTTTTATCAAACCCCGTCTGTATATCATGGATGCCATTTATGCGATGGAAGGCAATGGGCCACAAAGCGGTGAACCTAAAAAAGTAGGAGCACTTCTTTTCTCTGATGATCCTGTTGCATTGGACAGTACTGCCTGTAGGCTGATCGACTTGAATCCGGATTTTGTCCCACCCATTGTAGAAGGAGTAAAGGGTGGTCTGGGTGTCTCTTCAGTGGACTCTATTCAACTGATTGGGGATCCGATCGACGATCTGATTAATGCAGATTTTAAGGTAGTCAGAGCTGCCCCGGTCGTACTGCCTCAAAACCGGATTCTGCGTCAGATCCGTTCCCGCTTTACACCCAGACCGGTAATTGATAAGGGAAAATGTATTAAATGTCTGAGATGCCTTAAAAGCTGTCCTGTCGACCCTAAAGCGCTAAGCTGTAAAGATGGCCGGAAGATACCACGATTCGACTACAAAAACTGTATCCGCTGTTTCTGTTGTCAGGAAGTATGCCCGGAAAAGGCAATTTCTATCAGGGAACCTCTGCTAATGAAACTGTTTCCGGTAATGTCCTATATTTCTCTTTTTATTGCCAACAATCATATGAAAAAGCAAAGGAAAAAGGGATGTTAGTGCTTCCCAGGTTTCCAGGTGAGGCGCGTAAGAATGATGGAATCTTCATGTATGGAGCGCAACGCCCCAAACCATACGTATACGTTTACCAACAGGAATCACTGGAAATTGTCATCGGCCCCTCATGTAAGCCTGAGCTGGAACTGAACCTCAAAAATTGCATTGCAGACAGCATTCCTATACAGAAAAGACGTGGCGGCGGAGGCACGGTTATTCTGGCTCCGGGAGTTGTTGTTACTATTGTGGTGGGTGAACGCAAGGCTGGTGAATCAGCACTGGATATTTTTGATAAAATTCATAGCGCAATGATAACACTGCTTGAAAATGAAGGGATCCATTCCATCGAAAAAAAAGGTATCAGTGACCTTGCAATTGAGAACCGCAAAGTGCTTGGAAGCTCCCTGTATATGGGTTTGTCGCCCTTCTTTTACTATTATCAATCAAGCCTGCTGGTTTCTGCCGACATTTCTCTTATGAACCGTTACCTTGAACATCCACCCAAAGAACCGGATTATCGCAAGGGAAGAGGACATGAGACGTTCTGTACTACTTTTCATGAACAGGGAATCACTATTTCCCCTGGCAGAATATGTGAAATATTTACCGTCAGATTGCCACAAGTGATAAATGGCCGGTCAGATCCACCGAAACTGCACCATCTTGTATCAGCTGCAAATTAACGATCAACAGTAATTTTCAGGTTCCCTAAAAAAGAACCATTCAGCCTGTAAAATACCATGGTGAACAGGCCTGCAGCGATATTCCTGGGTAAAGTTACTATTCCGTTTTCGCTGAAATTAATTCTGGCTATCCTGCGGC
The DNA here is from genome assembly GCA_964411655.1 of uncultured Fibrobacter sp. Lineage (GTDB taxonomy): Bacteria > Fibrobacterota > Chitinivibrionia > Chitinivibrionales > Chitinispirillaceae > JAAYPC01. Next base: position 5,480 of record CAYPMS010000111.1, on the reverse strand, counting down.
CTTGAAGGTCAAGTAGGACAGCAGATCCTTTTTGATGGAAGTTCCTGATAAACACGTTGTGACCGGAATAAATGAATGAAACCGGAGTCGGAATTTCTTCACGAGATACTCTTGTTGAGGATGATAAAGCTATTACTTCCTTAATGGCTCCAGATGCATTGATTTTCCCTGCTCCCCACCGGTTGATAGGGGCTGTAATATCACCGGTCCATTGATCATGGATAGCTGATTTCTGAATACATTTCAATGCTGTTTCCGGAGTCAGCCTGGGGTTGATTTGCAGCATAAGGGCAATGATACCTGCTACTACAGGAGCGGCTCCGGAAGTCCCGGTTGCTTCAGCATAGCGTCCGCTTTTTTTAGAAATATCAGGCCAGATTACAGGCGTCAAATCCGGTTGGGAGCTTCGGCTCATAGCTGCCACAATTCTCCATCCCGGAGCGGTGATTTCCGGTTTTATTCTACCATCGACAGTAGGACCTGTACCGCTGAAATGAGCTAAATCACCTTTTTTATCAGTAGAAACTTCTACGGAATCATTCCAGTATTTTAAAGTCGCTCTTCCAATATATGCACCTGCAGAAATTATCCTTTTGGCTGTTCCACCAACCTCGTTGACACTGAACTCTTCATTGCCACCTTGGAAACTATCAGTATTCAGTTTTCTCAGAGACTGTTTATTGACATGCCAGGCGTGGATGTTGCAACTGTCTTTACCGTTTATGACAGCGACTCCTGCAAACAGGTTGGGGCTTGAGGTTTGAAAATAGACAAGTGCATGAGGTTTATTATTGAGATTGCTGGATGATTCAGCCTCGATAAACATACGGGCTATATCGGTTGAAACATCGGTATTCTCCCAGTTCAGAGAATCCTCATATTCAATTTTTGTGCTTCGGAGCGTTATTTTTTTGAAAGATCTTATTTCTTTTGTGATGGTATCGATAAACATAGGCTGGACTGTAAAGAGTTTTGATTTTTCACCCCAGATATCAATTCCGGAGTTATAGAAGGTGTCTGATTCGGAACTGGCCATTCTGGGAGTAAGCCAGGTGCCCATAGAATCATTTGGAGTCAGTTTAAACTGCAGGTGAGTTCTGCGGCTGTAATCATTTCCGGCAGCCCCTACGACTATTCTTCCTGGACCACTGACCGAATCTACAAAACGATCGAAAAGAGAAGTGCCATCATGAGGACCATAGGAGATACCAATGCTCAGATTGACCACGCAGGGTACATCTAACGAGTCTGCCAGGGAAAAGATCCAGGAAATTCCATCGGAAATATTGCTTATCTCATTTGAATACATAACTGCCGCAATCATTGCATCAGGTGCTATCCCGTAATAATTGTAGGTCCTCTCAGAGCCTGCTGCAATACTGGCCATCATGGTTCCATGTACATGGTTTTCAACCAGCCCGAAAAGACTGTCTTTTTGCAATTCACTGTGGTTTTTTATTACACCATAACCAAATCGGTTTGGCTTACCTGATGGAACTGCATTCTGATTCCATAGAGCGATAAATCTGGTGTTTCCATCCTGGTCAAGAAATGCAGGATGATGGGTATCAAATTCGGTGTCAATTATTCCTATCAGAATACCTTTACCTGTGAGAGCAAGGGGAAGATCAGAGGGGCGGGTACCATGGACCTCATCAACAAAGCATAAGATGCGCGTGCTGTCAAGAACCGGAGTTGGGGCCAGCATTTTCTGAAAAAGCAGATCCTGATAAAAACGGACTGGTGCTGGAGAAGCCGGGAAACTGTTTCTGGCATAAGTTATCAAAAAACAGAGGAGCACAATAGATGTTACAGCTTTAATACCTGCCATTTTTAAGAAGCCTTCCCCAAAAGGATGATAAAATTAAGATAGGTCAGGACAGAAATGAAAACAAGGGGGCAGCCGGTGCAAGAAACTGAGGAATTTAGGTTAAAATTTGGCGGGGCAGATGTTTACTGGATCATTTTCCCGGTTATTGGTAGGAAATCCGGTGTTCTTGTGGATAATTGTTTCATAAAACCGTAATTATAACTTTGAATAAAATGGTTAGTCAGAAGCTTTAATTTCTGCGGGATCGTAGAAAAACCAGCAAGTTAGACTATGTATATGGTAAAACACTCTTTGTTCCTTGGAAATAACAAATTGCTGCAGAAAAAATGATTTATTATATTATAAGTTTGTCAATTAATAGCCTGAATGTTGCGGAAGATCTGCAGGCTGTTATTTTTTAATCAAAATTTTTTACCGGAAAACTGGAGTTTGGATGTATAAAATATTCGTAGATGGTCAGGAAGGTACGACCGGATTGCAGATCAATGAAAGGCTCTCAAAATATAGTGGAATAGAGATACTGAAAATTGACAGCGATAAGAAAAAGGATATCGAACTGAAAAGAAAGTTCCTCAATGAAGCAGACATCGTTTTCCTTTGCCTTCCCGATGATGCTGCCAGAGAATCGGTTGCTCTTGTTTCCAACGAAAAAACCTGCATTATCGATGCCAGCACTGCACACCGGACCAATCCTGACTGGACCTATGGTTTTCCGGAACTCAAAGGGCAGCGGGAGAAGATAAAAAGCTCCAAAAGAATAGCAGTTCCCGGATGTTACGCAACCGGTTTTGTTGCCATAATGTATCCTCTTGTTAAGGAAGGGCTGGTACAGCCGGACTACCCGGTGACTTTGCATGCCATCTCTGGCTACAGTGGTGGCGGCAAGAAAATGATTACTCAATATCAATCTGATACTATTCCGGCTTCTTTTAATGCCCCTCGCCCTTATTCTTCCAGATTAAACCATAAGCATCTGCCAGAGATGCAGAAGATAACAGGGCTGGATTTCCCTCCTCTTTTTGCTCCTCTGGTATGCAACTATTACAAGGGTATGGCGGTCATGGTACCGCTATTGCGGAGATTATTGCCCCGAAAAAGCACTGCCAGAGAGATACATGAGTTTCTTTCCGATTATTACCGGTCAGAACAATTTGTGCGTGTGTTACCTTTTGATACCGAACAGTCAACCGAGAAGGGATATCTCAATGTTGTTGGCTCAAACGATACCAATCGAAACGATATATGTATTTTTCACAATGATGAACAGATCTTGTTGATTTCACGGCTGGACAATCTTGGCAAGGGAGCCTCCGGTGCTGCTGTGCAATGCATGAATATCGTTTGCGGCTATGATGAGAGCATGGGGTTAGTGTAACCGGTTTTTCCGAAATATTAAAGATCATCTGATTTAGTATTCCGATTTATCATTTAATAAAGCCCTGCTGAGTGATTCAGCAGGGCTTTTTCTGTTTTAAGAAGAGGTTTCACGATTTACTTGGACGGAAACCTGTTCGTATAAGGGATGTATTTTCGCCAGAGTTTCTATGTATGGAAGAGTCAAATATCAATATGGCATATTATTTGAGACATGCAAATAAATGGAAGTAAAACTTCCTTAGGAGTGGTGAAATGGCACTTTTTAAAAGGCTGATAGCAGAATGGGTTGGTACGTTCTGGTTGGTGTTTGGGGGAATTGTAAGTGCCGTTTTTGCCACTTCTTTGGAGGCACTTACTCAGCTTTTGTTTTTCTGGGTTGCTCCTATTGCCGGGCTTTGATAGCTGGATTACCACTGTTCCCGATATTTGATATTCGCCCTAGTCTCTGGCTAAAGAAAGTACCCGAATATTTTTACAGCCACCCTGAAGCAGGGTTTCTGCACAGGAGGCAGTTGTTGCTCCGGTAGTAATTACATCATCCACCAGAATCACATCTTTACCTTTAATTATTCGTTTTAGATTATCGGTGATACCAAATGCCCCCTGGACATTTTTGCGCCTGTCAGCTTTATCCAGTTTCACCTGTGTTCTGGTTCTTCTCCTGCGGTATAACCCTGAGGTGAGCAGGGCTGGTGTATCACGACTGCTGATAATGCCTCTGGCAAACCACTCGGCCTGATTATAACCACGCTTGTATCTTCTTAACCAGTGAAGTGGTACGGGGATAATATAATCTGCACTTTTCCAGAAATTCTCCTCAATAAAAGCAGAGAATAGAGAGCCAATGTAAAAAGCAAGGTTCTTTTTATTGAAATATTTGATATGGTACATGATTGTCTTTACTTTTTCATCATAATCGAGAAATGAACGGATACTCTCGTACGGGAAATCCCATGTAAATTCACAGGTGCAGTTTCTTATCAGCAAATTTTGAGAGCAGCGGGGACAGCTTTTGCGGCTTTTGTGGTTGGCCAGAAGATGATTCAGGCACTCAGAGCAGAACCAGTCATTATTAACAGTACGGTAATTGCTGCAGATAATACAAAGCGGTGGAAAAATGAAATTTTCCAGCCGCTTTAAAAAGGAGGCCAACTCTATGCCTTGTCTACGGTTGTGCTTACCGGTTCCGCTGTGCCGGTGTCTGAAGTGGTGGCAGTCACGATCTCTTCCTTAAACAGGAAGTTTTTGAGAATAAGACCGCCAAAGAGTATAAACAGAGCGATACAGATGACCTGATTGTGGCTTAATGTGCCAAAAAGGCGCTCGTTTACATCATAAAAACGGCTGTAATCAACAAAAAATCGTAAAACCGAGTACAAGAGACCGGTGAGATAAAATTGAAATCCATTAAAGGTTTTCTTCCTTGCCACAGCCAGAATTACTAAAGCGATAAGCAGTCCTCCAATGGATTCAAAAAGCTGTGAGGGGTAGAGGCCTGCAGCATGAACATGATGCTGGTAAGCACCGGCCGAACTTTCAAGGGGAAACTTTACTGCAAGAGAACTCTCAGACGGTGCACCATAGCAGCATCCGTTGAGAAAGCATCCAATCCGGGTCAGCATTATCCCAAACCCCACGCTTGGGGAAACCACATCGGCATAGGGGAGAAATGGGATTTTCTTGATTTTAAAAAATAGAATGGCAGCAACTACCGCTCCTATATACCCTCCTAACATCACCAGTCCGCCGATTCCAATGGTTTCACCCTGAAAAGGATTAATGATAGAAAGAAGGTTGCCTTTGAACTCCTCAAAATGCAGAAATACATAATAGAGTCGTGAACCCAGAATCGCTGAAAGAATAATCCAGAAACCCATGTCCGCAATAATATCAGGACTAAGCCCTCTTTTTTTTGCCCGCCATCCGGAGAACCATATACCAAAAAGAAACGACAATGCGAGCATCAGCCCGTATGAATGGATTGGGAAAGAGAAAATTTTAAAAAGAATGGGATGCATAAATACCTTTCTTTTAAATTGGAAACAATCGGTTTTGCGGAAAATGGAACAACTAAAAAGACCGGATTGTCCTAAAAACGTTTCATTCCAGAATATCAGTTGCTTAAAAATACGATATGAGGTAACAAAAAGTTAATTTAAAATTAAAAAGAGATGTATTTAGATCCTTCGGTGCGGAAGGCAGGGGTGAGTTAATGTAAAATGTTGTGTATGCAGCATATCCGAGTCATATTATTTAAGCTGCTACTTGTAAT
>CAYPMS010000110.1:0-11871 GCA_964411655.1 uncultured Fibrobacter sp. | reverse complement strand
GCTATAGCACCGGATACCCTACGCTTAAAGAACGGAAGTGACAAAGCGGTAAAATGAAAACGGTGCTATAGCACCGGATACCCTACGCTTAAAGAACGGAAGTGACAAAGCGGTAAAATAAAGACGGTGCAACAGCACCGGATACTTTACACTTAAAGAACGAATGTGACAACGTGATAAGGGCAAACCGAGTGAATGGCTTAGCGCTCAATCCCGATCTTGCATCGAGAGACCCATATGCGCCTGCATTCAACTGCGGATTTAAGTTTAACAGAAGCTTTTCATTTTTTATAGGTAGAGGAGATACATGACACGGCTCAAGACTATCGAGTGGACTGATAATTCGGTGAGAATAATTGATCAGACAAAGCTGCCAACCGAGCTTGTTTACGAACAAATTGACACTATTGAGCAGATGTATCATGCAATAAAGATACTGAAGGTAAGGGGGGCTCCTGCGATTGGAATTGCCGCTGCATTTGGAGTATATCTGGCAATCAGGAACTTTCCTGAAAGCGGTACTGCAACTGATTTTATGACTATTCTTGAAAAGAATACGGATTACCTGTCCGAATCAAGACCTACAGCGGTTAATCTTTTCTGGGCCATCAGGCGAATGAAAGGTACTGCAAGAAAACTGGTTGAAGCGGGAAAAACGATTACCGATATAAAGCAGGAACTTCTTAACGAAGCTATTAAAATTCTTGAAGAGGATCGTCAGACCGGTAGATTAATCGGTGAGGCAGGGGTCAGGCTGTTGGGTAACAGAAGAAATATCCTTACTCATTGTAATGCCGGCGGTCTTGCTACTGCAGAATATGGTACCGCTCTGGCACCTGTCTATGTGGGAGCAGAGAGGGGGCTCCGTTTCCATGTGTATGCTGATGAAACTCGTCCTCTTTTGCAAGGTGCAAGGATCACTGCATTTGAGCTAAAAAAGGCTGGAATTCCGGTAACCTTAATTTGTGATAACATGGCTGCTGTGGTTATGGCCAAAGGATTGATAGAAGCAGTAATTGTCGGTGCAGATAGAATCGCTGCAAATGGGGATACTGCAAATAAAATAGGCACTTACGGGGTTGCGATTCTTGCCAGGGCGCATAACATTCCTTTCTATGTTGCTGCACCTTTTTCTACCTTTGATATGTCAATGAAAACCGGTTCACAAATTCCTATAGAAGAGCGCGATGATACGGAGGTCAGTTGTGGTTTTGGAAAACAGACTGCTCCATCCGGGATAAAAATCTTCAACCCGGCATTTGATGTTACCCCGGCTCATCTGATAACTGCATTTATCACTGACAAGGGTGTGATAAATCCCCCGTTTGATCAGAATCTGAAATGTATGCAATAAGGAACTGGATATGTCAAGAGGGATCGTCAGTTCGTTTAACGAAATAAACGGAACCGGATTTATTGTAAACGATGAGGTTCCTGGAGTGATTAAGTTTACATATAAAGAGATTAAGAGGCAGGGATATCGAATGGTCTATGAAGGTCAGCAGGTCATTTTTGACCTTCATTTCAGTTCCCGCGGTCCAAGAGCTCTCAATATCATACCAGTTGAAACAGAAAACTGCCGTTAATGGAAAGACAATTGTGGCAGGTAATGGTTTTCCATCATTATCTGCTGTCAGTTATCATTATAATAACAAAAACTTAAAAGGCTAATATAACTACTAAATTAAAGAATCCATGTATTTTGCCCTTTTGCTTTTAACTGGAGATATGTGAAATGAAAAAGAAGATTGTCAAAGCTTCATTATGGACCCGCAGTTCACTGTTATCTCTGTGCAATAAAGTCGTAACAATGGCCTTTGCGGTATTTTGTATGATTTCTGGATTATGGGCCAGAACCACCTTTTCAGGCCAGGAGGCAGTGAGCAGAAAGACAATCAAAGGGAAAGTCCTAAGTAGTGTGGATTCAACAGTTCTGGGTAAAATAAAGATCTACATTGGTGGTTTCTGGTTATGCCCAGAGTACGGGGTAGGGTTTCCCTGCAGCTTTTCACCATATGATTCTGTTGAAACCGATACAGATGGTAATTTTGAAACTGCATATTCCGAGAAGATATTATCCGGAGGGGCCAGGGAGGTAATTTTTGCAAAGAAAGATTCTGCAGACAGCAGAAATTTCGACCATATTTCTATTTCTGATCCATACAGATTAAATCCGGATTCAGACACTTCACTGATAATATATCTTAAAACACAAGGAAAAACGAATCTTCAGAAAAAAGCGACAGTATCCAGACCACTGATCATAAAATCGGTAAAAGGAAATAATCTGTTTGTAAAGATAGATGACTGGTCTTACGGGAAGCGTTGCGTTGCGGAAATCATAGATGCAACTGGGAAGCTGATAGCATCACCTGCAATTACCTCAACTGGTGTTCTGAGCTGGAACACAGAAGGAGTCACAGAGGGAGTTTATTTTCTTAAGATTGTTATGGAAGGTGTTTCATACAGCACAGAAATATTGCTAAAAGACTGACTTTGTATTTACTATTTAATAATAAATCATCCTGTAAATCTGAACCGTTTTCATGAACAGTATGATTCAGATTTCATAAGCTGAACAATGTTCTTAGATAGCAGCTTCATCACAACACTAAAAGAGGAGTCTGCGAAATGGGGAAAAAAGTAATCAGAGCATCATCGTGGACCTGCTGTTCTTTGTATCTTGCTTTACCGAAAATCTCACATGATGGTGTTTTGAGCTGGAATGCGGAAAAGTTTTCCCGGGGTGTCTACCTTGTTAATGTCAAGGCTGAGCAGGGACTGTAAAGTACCAGGATTGCAGTGAAATGATTAAACCAGAAAAAATTTCCTTTAAAAAGAAGATCGCCTTGAATTTGTACTCTTTGAAAAAGAGTATAGATGCCCAAATCCATGAACTCAGGTATCTGTTTTGGGAGTGTACGACCCGTTGCAATTTGAACTGTTTGCATTGTGGAAGTGACTGCAAAAGTGACTCTGAGCATCTGGACATGCCTGCGAAGGATTTTCTGGGCGTTTTGCAGAGTTTGAAAAATAAGGTAAATCCTTCAAATGTGATGGTAGCAATTACTGGTGGAGAACCTTTGATAAGGGATGATCTTGCAGATGCCGGTTATCAGATTCGTTCATTAGGATACCCCTGGGGTATTGTAACCAATGGGTATCTGATGACTGCACGCAAATTTGAAAATCTGATTAAGTCTGGATTAAGCTCTATAACTATCAGTCTGGATGGTCTTGAGACGGAACACAATTGGTTCCGGGGGAGAGCGGATTCTTTCAAGAAAGCGCTTCTTTCAATCGAACTGGCTTCAGAGGCATCAAAAAAGGGGCTGTATTTTGATGTGGTTACTTGTGTAAATCGGAGAAATATCTCAACACTCGATCAGATAAAAGGTCTTCTGGTTAAATGTGGGGTTAAAAGGTGGAGGCTGGTTTCCATCTTTCCCAAAGGACGTGCCAGTGACAATGAAGAGCTGAAATTAACCGGCAATCAACTGATTGAGCTTATGGAATTTATTAGAGAAACACGCAGAGAGGAAAAAATCAACGCTTCTTATGGATGTGAGGGTTTTCTTGGGGAGTATGAAATGGTGGTGCGTGATATCCCTTTTAACTGTGGCGCAGGTATAGCAATCGGATCGGTGCTGGTTGATGGATCGATATCTGCTTGCCCATCGCTGAGGCAGGATTACATCCAGGGTAACATATATAAAGATGATTTCTGGGATGTCTGGAATAACCGTTTCCAGAACATGAGAAACAGGAATTGGGCAAAAACCGGGGTATGTGCTGATTGTAAAGTGTGGAAATACTGCAAAGGAAACGGTTTGCATCTGCGTGATCAGAAAAGCGGAGAATTGCTTTTCTGCAATTATCGGCATCTGACGATTAATAATTGATAACAGTTCAAAAAAATGTTTTTAAACCACAAAACCGCAAAGACAACTTCAGTGATAATCGATATTCTGCGTTATATCGGGTAACGGTTTGGAAGGGGGGCAGTTATATTCAGGGCTGAGAACCTTTTTTCCAGATCAAATAGTTTTTTCTGAACTTAACTACAGGGGTACCTTTGGAAAAGTGCGACATAAGAATCGCTGTTGATATCGATACAGAAAAACGTCTGTTCTGAAGCCGATCCATGATATCGCATGGCTTATCAAAGCGGTAGACTCCGTAAACCGGAAAAAGTTCTGATGAGATCCGGTGGTGATTTCTGTAAAGAGTGGCAGACAAATATCCTGATTCCCGGGCTTTTTTCCAGACATGTTCATTCCAGCTTCCATAAGGAAACGAGATAGTCTTAACTTCTTTGCCAGTTATATCTTCCAGGATTTTCTTTGAGTCCTTAAGCTCTTTTTCCAGGTCTCTATTATTTAGAAAAGGAAGATTAGCATGAGTTAGCGTATGGCTTCCTATCTCATGACCGGAGTCGGAAAGTTCTCTTATTTGTTGTTTGGACAAATGTCTCTGTCCATCAAAGATATCCCACGATGAGGTCTGGCCGGTGAAACCAGCGATACAGAAAATTGTTGAACTGAAATTAACCTCTCTTAAGAGTGGTAGAGCCTGTGTGTAGACACATTCCATTCCATCATCAAAGGTAATCAGGCATTTTTTTTCAATAGTATCGTTCTGTTGAGCTGTCTGAGTCAGAGTAAGTGTTCTGTAGTTATTGCCTTTCAGGCACAGGAGAAACTCTTTGAAGTTGATAGTGGAATAATGGGACATGTTCATTTGGGGTTTTGGAAGAACGGAGTGGAAGAGGAGACCGGGTAGGTATGGAGTACGTCTGTGGTGACCAAACAGCAATGTGGAGAGATATCCGGCAGAGAGTGGTGCTAAAATAAGAGCTGAAATCAGAGGTATTGGGATTTGCATGTCGTTTATCGGATTTTGCCGTTTCTACAGTTTAAGACGAATATCTGAAAGAAAAAAATAGTCTCATAGTGTTTTAAAGACAAAATAACTGATTATTGTGACCATTATATCGTATTTTTCTTTTTTGGATCAAGAAGGTTCCAATGTATTGATTTTTTTCTGAAGGGTTGAAAAATGCCAAAGGAAACAGTTGCTTGTGTTTATTGTGGTGAGCAAATCGATGCCAATGCCAGTGCTTGTCCTCATTGTGGTTCAGATGAAAATACTGGCTGGTCTGAGGAAACATATCTGGATGGAATCGATTTTGTAGATGAAGATCAATATGAAGAGATCAGGGAACAGGAATTTGGCAATAAACGCATACCATTTCCTGTCTGGCATATAATTACTGGTATTGTGTTATTGGCAATTATTGTTATGATGATACTTTCATCAGCCTGGTAACAATCAGTCTTCTTTTTTACGCTTGACTGTCTCTTTGATTTTGTTTTTCAGGTACAGATAGTTGGTATCAGTGGGATTGATCTGATTCTGTGTATTTTTGTTTTGTTCCAAATAATATATATCTGAATCTTCCTGTGCTCTTCTTCCATTAATCGGAGAAGATGAAGATGTAATATCGGGAACCTGTTGCGGGAATGGTTGTGGAGGTGGATAAAAAGGGGCCTGGTTCTGGGATGATTGTTGTTCGGGTTGTCCCTGGAAATAGTTTACAGAATTTTGAAAATTCTGAGGTGGTCCTGAAGGTGGCTGAGCAGAATCACAATCGACCGAGTCAAATTGGCTTATACCCAGGTCAAGATCCACCTGATCTTCTGTTTTATTGTATACTTCTGCCAATGCTGCCTTAAGCTGGCGGTCAAACTGTCTTGCAAATACCTTAACCCGATCGATATTGGTGCGATCATCGAAGATCAGAGCAAGAAAAGTGTTATCATCTACTACAGCAATGTAGATATGCTTGTCTCTTCCCTGATGATACATGGTTGAAAATTCTGTTTCACCCACCAGATTGGCAATGGCAAGCGTTGAGGCAGAATTACCGGCAACCAGAGCTGCCAGAGAGACTGTATCAACTAATTCAAGGCTGCCCTGATTGGTAAGCAGCCGACCATCTTTATTTATCAGGACTGCCAGCAGCAGATTTGCTTTTGTGACCAGTTGAGATAATACGGAATTAAGGTGGTCAATATCTTCCGGAAATAAAATCATGTCCTTCATCAGGGAACGTCCTTATTAAAAAATTTAGACAGAAATCCCTTTTGAGGTTTATTTCGGGGATTTACCGGTCTTTTTACAGGTCGTTTTTGACGATCTGTATCTACGGATGTAAAATACATAGTTTCATCGTTGAGATCATCAGAGATAGCAGGCTGGCGCTGGGTTGGAGGATGACCCTGCATGGGGTATGATGGCAATTCGAGGTTATAAACGTCGTAGTCATCCTCAGCTGGAGCCTGTTGCTGAGAGAAGGGTTGAGCCGAAGGTTGCTCTGCAGACGCAGGTTGTTGATAGCCGGAGCCTGTCATTGGATTCTGTGGTTGAGCACGCAAACGACGTTGTTTCTCTTCGATTTCCCGCTGATATTTTTCTATTTCCAGATCAAGGTCGGTTTTACCGGGTGCACTAAAATTATTATTGGGTTGTTGTTGCTGATTAGGAGCCCCGTAGCTCTGATCCACGTTATGCTGAAAATTGACATTGCCATAATTGAAATAATCCTGAGTAGCAGGGTCTGGCTGCTGAGGTGGAGCAAACCTTCCTGGTCCTGCGGAGTTAGGTTCAAAGGATACTTCAAAAGTATCTTCCTGTTGGAAAGGTGGAACTTGCTGTGAAAACGGGTTATTAAGCGGTTGCTTTGGAGGTTGTGGCGTAACAGGTCTGATGGGTTGTTGTGCAGAAGCAGGTCTCATTTGATTTGGAGACTGGAATTGCTGCTGGTTTGGACGTGGCATCTGCACTGGGGGGACCTGAGCCGGGTGCCGTGGTGGCATCTGCTGAAACTGTGGTGGCATTTGCCTGATATTTGGCTGCGAAGGGATCACCGGAGGCAATTGAGGTGATCGGCTTGCTGGCATTTGTGGTGCTCCAGCAGGACGCACGGGTCGATGGGCAAATGGTTGAGCAGGTTTTTGCTGAAATGCACCTGGTTGGTTTCCTGCAAAAGGAGACTGTGTAGTCTGTGCAAAAGGCTGTTGCTGTCTAGTCACTTGCTGAAAGGAAGACGAGGCTGCAGATACAGATCCAGCCATTTGGTTCATACCGGTGCCTGGCCGTGAAGTTTGTCGGGAATATTTTTTATTTAAATGATCGATAACAATCTTTCCGATCAATTTAAGGGAATCAAAGACACCTTTGCCTTTATTTGCTACAGCTTCTGTCCATGGAAGATTGTATTTATTTACAATTCTTTGGAGTTCTTCCACGGGCATGGCATTAGGTAGATCTCTTTTATTGTATTGAATAATTATAGGAATATTTTCTCTTTTATAACCATATTCAGCAAGGTTTTCTTCCAGATTCTGAAAACTCTCAATATTTTCCTGTATTTTATCAGGAGAAGAATCGGCTACAAAGACAATGCCATCCACACCCCGAAGCACCAGCTTTCGGGTGGCATTATAATAAACCTGTCCTGGAACAGTGTAGAGCTGAAATTTGGTTGAAAAACCTTTAATTTTACCTAAATCCAGAGGTAGAAAGTCAAAAAACAGTGTACGATCGGTTTCAGTAGCTAAGGAAACCATATCACTTTTGTATTCTGGAGGTACTTTTCGGTGTATAACCTGAAGGTTTGTAGTTTTACCGCTCAAACCAGGGCCGTAATAGACGACTTTAACACTGATTTCCCTAGCTGCATAATTTATTGATGCCATGAAATCGTCCTTCTGTTTAAAAGATGGCCGAATTAGTTCCGGTGTAGTTTATTAAAAATACAAATTTTCTAATCTAATATAGTTCTGAATATCAACAATATGCAAGATACTGCTATAGTTAAAGGTTACATTTTTAGTCCCCTGTTTTGTATTTATTTATTAAAAATGCTTTCAGGCATTAATATTTTCCCGGATTTCAGATTTCGCATATCCTTTTTGGCAATCAGTTTGAAAGAGGAAAGCTGTTCAGTTTTTTCAGCCTTTTTACCAAAAATTGTACGGTAATAAAGGTTTGCAACCGATACATTCTGCTGCGAAACAGAACTGTTAATTTCAGCATTAAATATTTGAAATTCATTCAGTGGTTTTAAAAGAAACACTTTATTTATCAGTAAAGACAAAGTAAGAAAGAACAGTGTAATTGTACAGACAATTGCGGCAATTGAAATCACCGAAGAATATGGGGACAAAGATCGTTCGCGTTTTTTTTGTTCCAGTGCAGCTTTTACTGAGCGGGTATATTGTTCAGAAAGGGGAATAATAGTGTTGTCTAAACACAAATTATTGAGTGTCTCATAGACTTTATATTCAGATAAGCAAGAGTCTTTTACGATTTCGCTTACTGGTGATGTTCCATCGATACGGCTTAAGATATAATTCTGAGGCTCTTTAAAAGGAGCCGAAGTGGTATCAATAACGAATTCTTTGGAATTGCGTACAAATACAGTATCTGCTGTAACTGACTTCTGCATCCGATACCATTCATCGGTTCTTCGCATTGCTTCCATAATGATATTTTCAACTGGAAATGTAAGATTCAGAAGCGTGAACTCCTCAACTGTGCGAAGAGAGGTAAAGCGATAGCTGCCTGTTTTCCACAAAAAGAGGCTGCAGCAAATATCCTCAATTATTGATTCAGCCATGGAGAACATTTCTTCTTTGGTTAAAAATCCTCTTTTTATCAGTTCAAATGTAAGTGAATGAATATCGTTACTCAGAGAAGATATGGTTTCGTTAATGGAATCCACTGGTTTATTGGAAAAGCTCTTGAGGTAATTTAATGTTTTTTCTGAGAGCTTTTCATTATCTTTTTCAGCGTAGATTATCAGCCCATTCTTAAATATTACAAACCCTTCATTTTTGCCGCTGTTAAGGATGAGTTTTCCCGTTATTTTCTGCTGAGTAAGAAGCTGGAAAACATCTGCCAGAATAAACTCTCTTAAGGTACCGCTTAATACCACATGATCTCCTTTAAGGGTCAGGCAAAATCCTGAGATTTTCTAAAACCTTGAATGGCTGCTATAATATTTTTTATTATGAAGTATATATTATATACGATTGGTAATACCAGTAAAAGAATCAGTGGGAGAAGTGGTTCTGAGAAGGAAATTGACAGGGAATGGAATACTGATTTATATGTGGCGTAAACCGCTGAGGATGCCAGCAGGTTAAAAAAGGCCTTCCACATCGACATCTCTGGACTTAAAAGTTTATCGGCACCGGGGAAGATTGCTCCGATGATTGCACATTTGATCAGATTTATCTTTTTTGTCTGGGTAGAAATGATTTTTCTCATTTTTTCCAGAGATTTTTCATTACTCATAAATTGGGTTGCTGCGTAACAGGATTGACATAATGTTCCAGATTTGCATTTACGGCATATAATTCTTCCACAAAATCTGCACTCAAATGTTTTCTTTAGTTTTCTCTGATCCTGATGGTCTCGAAATATTGTCAACAATATTATTAAAAGAACCAAAAAGACAATGGTTGATACCAGTGGTGGAATAGCAAAAAAACATGGGTTCCATAGTGCAGATGCGGCTTTGCTTTTTATTGCATAATCAGGAAAATATCTGGTCCAGAAAGTTTTGGGTGATAGATCTGAAAACATGATCTGACGGAGTGGTGGCCAGTTTCTGGAAAAAAATTTTTCGTTGATATGTATGAACGAATTGATCAGATTCGGTTTAATATTAGCAGCATCACTTATAAATTCTGTCGCCGTTATTGTATTTAGTTTTCGTAACTGACATTGGGCTAAATTGAATAATGCTTCGGCATTTTTCTTATCATTTTTAAAAATCCGGCGATAAAACATCTCTGCCTTTTCAATGTCATTTTTTAGATAGTGAAGATTTCCGGCAGTAATCAGAAAAACAGGATCATCATCAATTTGGGATTGAATATTTCTAATATTGATTGTTGCAGAAGCAAAATCATGTTTCTTTAAATCATATACAGATGCAGAAAGTGCTGCCAGATAATCTTTTTTATCCCTGTAAGTTCTATCCAGTATAGCTTTATACTGATCTTCAGAATATCCTTCTTTAATTGCACGTGAAAATGATTTCAGAGGCCCGGCAGGGTCGTTAGCCAGATAAAATGCACTTCTGATATAGCTATCCATTGGTGAGAGTACCAGCAGTACCAAAGAGAAGCTTAGCAGTTTTCTCTCCTGTTGGGAGAGGTGTTTCCATATAAGGAATGCGCTTAACCATAACAGAACATAAAAGTTTATCAGGACTGTTGAAAAATAGGTCAAAATTATCAATGGGGATCGGAGGAAAAGAGGTATAGTATCAGGAAGAATATCTGAAATTCTATGCAGAGCATTGGGCACATATTTTAAAGTTAAGATCAGAAGAGGAGCTATAATCAAAAACATCAGGAAATCTCTGAGCCACTCATATATATTGCTGACCATACTTAGCTGAGAATTCCATGAATTTTTCAATTGATATAGAATATTTTTGTATTCCTGGATGAAAGAGGATAAATCAAATGGAAAGTGATTCCAGGCAATTCTTTTTGAGAAGATGCTCTGATCCGGATCAAATTTTTTAGCCCAATTATAAATTCGCAGTGCATCTGCTTTATCGAATTTTTCCTGAGTCATTCCAATATATAGAAGTTGCCTGGAGATCAGTTCACAGTTTGAAGCACCTGATTGTAGCATCAGATTTTGAAGTTGTTCGAGGCATTTATCAGCCCAGGAGTAGAATTTGTTACGTTGAAGTTCAAAAAAAAGCAGCCATACAGTGCCAGGTTCATTCTGAGCCAGAAAAAGCGCTCTGTTAAAAAAAACCGCCTGGTTAGTATCTGATAGGGAACCATCGATTAAGCCACGGGTAATGTGATACCAGGGATTATCAAGCGATGGTGAGTTGTCCATTGCTTCCAGTATGGCTAATTTTCTTTTAAAATCCCAATTTTGTATAGCTGTGCTATCCAGAGAGATTTCCAGAGAATTATAAAAGATTTCTTTTTGATTTAGTGCTGAATCGATCTGATCTGCCCAGAAAAGAGATGACGCCGGGTATACTCCTGAACAAACAACAAGCAGTAAAAGCAAAAAAAAGTTGATTTTTAGAGCTGAAACTGAGGCGTTCACAGCTTTGTTTTCTGCCTTTGTGATAATGTTTCTATCAGACATTCTTTGTTCTGTGCGCTGAGCGGAAATAATTTTTACCTGGAAATTAGAATACGATGTAATCCATTAATATATAATTATATATCATTGTGGGAAAAAAAAGGAAGATCAAAAAAAGAAGAGGAAAAGATAACAGTCCTTCGTGTATCTGAAGGACTGTCTGATGAATTTATTTTTGAAGTGCGTTAACGATTTTATATAACTTTGATTTCTTGTTAGCTGCCTTATTATGATGAATAAGTCCGCTTTTAACACTTTTGTCCAAAACAGAAACTGCTTTATTCAAAGCTTCCTGAGCACTTTCTTTGTCTTTTGATTGTAGAACATTTTTGACTGCAGTCTTGATCTGCGAACGGCCCATGCGATTTATCACATTTGCCTTTTTGCTGGTACGAGCGCGTTTTTCTACCGATTTATGCCGCTGCATCAGGGGTCTCCTTAAAATTTATAAGTTCTTCAAATGGTTTTCTCGAATTCAAAAGTTCGATAAGGTGTACAAAATAGTACCTGTAATGTAAAATGTCAAACTTTAATAATATAAAATATGTTCTGTCTTAAATCTACAGATTTAGTTTATCTATTACTGCTGGCTGAAATCAAAGTTAAGGGCTAATTTTTTGGGAAATTATTTCTACTGTGTTACATTAAACTGGGAAAATATATATTTACACAAACGAA
>CAYPMS010000109.1:0-12123 GCA_964411655.1 uncultured Fibrobacter sp. | reverse complement strand
GGATATATAGTTTATGCTGGTAGGTGATCAAGACACCTTGGTTGAGCGCTTACTAGGAATGGGTAAATAGGGAATACGAAACAGGAACTGAAATAGAAAATTCGAAACAGGGTAGGGCCCTTTACCTGTACTTTTCTTTTAGTAATTGGGATTTGTTTAGGATTTGATGCTTGTGATTTGGAATTTATTCGCGTGTCATGCTTCTTATGCAATCTTATGTTTGTTAAATTTACCGGACATTTCTCGAAATCCTATGTAAATTAAGTTCCCTGTGCGGCCTTTTTGAAGCTGCCTGAACAGGGTTTTAATTTATGATTAATGGTCTATGAAGGAATACTTGATTATGTAAATGTCCGGACTTTTCATCTTGCTTCTCATAAAATCATAAGGTAGGGGTTTGCCCGAGTAAATATCCCACCGCATGACCGATCTGCCCAAAAGATCATATAGAGAAATTTGGGTTAATTTTCCTGAGAAGATTTTATCAGTGATACTATTTATTGAAGAGCAGGTTGTGACAGTCTTAACCATCCTGTTGAGAAAAGAAATGCGGGGCTTGATTGCGGTTTTTGATTTTATTGTAAAAAAGCCTTTGGAGTAGGCGGTTTTGGCCACGTATGCATTGTAATGTTCTACAACAATCTTGCATTCTGTTGAGTAAGGTCTTATGGTATCAATTGATATCTGTCCATTGATGATTTTTCTGGAAAGGAAAAACTCCGGAATGGTGATGACAATCTGTGAATCAACTTTCGGGTTAACCGAGCGGTTTAGAAGGTTAAAGCAGTACTTGTCAAATTGAAGCTTAATGGCAGCATTTCCATCCGCACGTGATACAACCAGTATTGTACACTGGTCGCCGGGATAGAAAAGTTCACCGCCTGAAGGTTTTAAAACTTTGTAGCCTATAGGATCATTATTGGTGGTATCGGTAGTATCAATTCCAGGAATGATTCCTGAAAGCAGTTTGGAATCATATTCTCCGAGGAACGCGGCACAACTGGCAACATTGATTGACTGGTCATCCGGATTGAGTGGATACCATATATTTTTCTTCCAGTTTATTATCCACAGCCCTTTCCTGGGTGAAAGATTGCCTCTTTGACCTGCTATAAGATACTGGTTGTCATTGG
Organism: uncultured Fibrobacter sp.; assembly: GCA_964411655.1. GTDB lineage: Bacteria > Fibrobacterota > Chitinivibrionia > Chitinivibrionales > Chitinispirillaceae > JAAYPC01. The sequence continues at coordinate 10,990 of CAYPMS010000109.1, read as the reverse complement.
TGAAGTAATAACTGCCAAAGTCAACTTCATTCCATTCACCAAAGTGGTATTGGGAAGGACACCAGTTAAGGCTTTCACAATAACGGTGTACATGTTCCCTTACATCCACAGGCTGATCAGTCTGCCTGTAGAAACGGGTTACATAAAAACCTTTATGGGAGGCAGGTACACAATGACTGAAACTACCGGTTTCTCCGGCAGTTCCTGGAGACGCGACACAATATTTTCCATCATGCGACATCGCATGATTACAGCCAAATACCTCTTCAGAATTGTCAGGTTTGAATTTATAGACATCACCTGCTTTTGCCGTACCTTTTCCAGAGTCTGGTATGGTTATAAATCCGGATCTTCTTTTGGGTATACCATTTATTACCGATGTTATAGCACCCCAGATCTGATCTTTGCATACTGTAAGGCGGTAATAATCTTCAAACTGATAATCGGGGCTGATTTGTGCAATGATTCTGAGTTCTCCAAAGGAGACGCTTGAATCGGAGAGTGAAACCTGCATCGCATAAAGGACCTCAGAAGCTTTAGAGTCAAAAAATATCTCTGAAGCATAGGGGCTGGAACGGAGAAAACCTGATGTTGTAGTTTCGCCGGGTACTGGAACAGATGTTCTATATTTGCCATCAATTCTTATTAGATACAGGCTGTCTGAAGAATACAATATCCAGCGGCTATCATCTGATAGTGAGACAAAGGAGACTTTGCCATTTTCTCCGGGAAGTTTGACCGGATTCCATTTATTCAATTCTGAAATAAACATTCCGCCCTGATCTGCATGGCTATATACCGCAAAGCCTTTGGGCAGAGCACTCCTGTCGGTTACCTCTGCGCTCCATTGGGGCTCTATGGGACATTCAAAATCATTATAGTCATCTGCCGAGATTTCCTGTTCAATAAGAGAGAATCTGGTGATATGCAGAGTTCCTTTTAATTTCCCCATCTGAAGACCGAAAAGCTCATCTTTCAATTCGACTGCATCGGTTCCACTGTTAACCCATTTGAAATTATAAGTTCTGTAATCGGGAGACAGTTGTATAGTTCGGGAAGCATAATGAAACCAGGGAGCACTATTTTGCCTGATGCAGAAGGTGACCTCAGCGGATGAGTCTGAAGCAGCTGTCATACTCATAATGTAAGTTTTTTCTTTCTGAATGCTTACCGGCTGTCCTATTCCTGCCTCATACTCCTGTATTCCTGATTTATGGACCCTTATGACACAGCCGCTTGAATCAAAAGAAAAGGACATTTCTACAGAGCTCTGTCCGCTGACATAATGTATCCAGTTATAATCAAAGATGAGTGAGGTATCCTTTATGAGCTCTTTTGCGGATAATGCTGTACTTATCAAACATAAATAAATCAGGCCTATATAAAATTTTTCCAACCATTTTACTGTTTTTTTATAACAGCAATCTGACTGAATAAAGAAGAATCGTTTTAAATCCATGCAAACCACCTGAAACCAAACCCGGAATAGAATTGATGAAAAGAAACCCAAATTAAGCGTTTTGGTTCTTGCATGGCCTGTCAGCCCTGGAAACACCCATAACCCTATAAAATAAAGTTATTCTGGGTTAATCTCTTTTCAATTCTGCCGTAATGATGAATATAATCCTGTATTAAAACCCGATTATCAGGATCAATCATATAATAAAATTAACATTTTAAGAAAGATTAATCACTTTGAAGAAAATGTTATAATTTAAGTATATGATCCAGTCCGTTTCCTGTTAAAATGCAGTAAATCATTTCCCGGGACTCTCCTGTTCTATATCCCAAAAATATTACATTTTAATTGGATGTTATATATTAAAATTTAAACATTTTTGGTTTAGACCTTGTCCCAAAGCTGGTGGCAACCCCATTTTGTTGTGATAATTGAAAGCTTGATTTCAACTGGTAAATGGATTACCAGTTATGTTATCCCAGAGAGTATTCCATATTACTGGGCGATACACCTTGCAATATAGCTGTTTCTTTGGAACTTTGTGTTTTAACCGTAGCGCAGCGGAGGTGAAAACGTGCCGAAGCCCAGGCTACCGCAGGGAGCGTCGTGAGTTACGCCGGGTTGTCCGACGTTTATTTTACAAGTTTTATCCAATCAACTATTGTTTTAAGCACAAGTTCTGTGTTACCAGCATTGCAATGATTATCAGCATCTTCTTGTTTTGTAAACAATCTAAAAGTGAGCGATTTTACATTGGGTAATGAATCGATTACATTTTTATACATTTTTAAAGGGATAAAATGATCATTTTGGGCTCCAATTAAAAGAAAATCCTGATCAATCATATTTCCAATATCGGTAATTTGGAATTGATCTGCCTTTTTAAAATAACCATATGGTTTTTTAACACCCATGTTATGCATTCCATGTAAAATTCCCCACTTTGCCAAGGGATCCTTTTTCATTTGTATTTTAGCAATTATGTTTATTAATGTTTTTAATTTCAATTTTAGAGCTGTTCTTAATATTATCTGCAAATATCGCTTTCTTGTTGATAGTAAAACATCTAAAAAATTAGGCATTATACTCCATGCAACAACTCGTTTAATCCTTTTATCAAAAGCAGCAGCTCTTGGTGCAAGCATAGCTCCAAGCGATATTCCAATAATAGTTGAATTTGTAATTTTATATTTATCTAAAATACATTTTACCGGTTTTTCCCATTCATGAGTAAAGGGCATATTTTTTTCCCTTAGAACTTCGCCCTGACCCGGGCCTTCAAATAAATATACTGTAATATTATTGTCAAGAAAATAGAGAACAATTGGTAAAAATTCTTCAATATATGAATCGTTACCACCATGCAAAATTATTGTATCTACTGACTTGTTTTGTGGTATTGCAATCCATATGGGTAATTCTGAATCATCGAATGGTATATATTCTTTTTTGATGATAGTTTTAAAAATGTTATTATTTTTAGTATAAAAAAGTTCACGTGCTTTTCTATATAAAAAAATTTTATTTGGATTTCCATTAAATTCGAAAAATTCAGCCATTCGATAATATGCTATAGCTTTTTCAATATTATTACTATTGATAGCTGCGTCTCCAAGTTTGGATAATTCTATAACCCAATCTTCTGTGGATTTAATATTATTGCTAATCATTTTAATTTCATCAATATCACCATTGCTCCACATAATGGTCCGATTTAGCTGATAATTAAAATTGGGTTCTTTATTGAGAGAATATACGCCTTTTGAAAATTTTATTAAACTCATAATACTCCCCAGAATGAATGTCGCATAACGGGTCGATAAATGCCCGAAGTGCTGGAAAAAGAACTCTTTCCGCACAGGCAGATATGGCCGCTAACGGGTTGCGGCGCAGCCGCAGCCCGGCTGAAGTGCGCGGGTCTTGATTTTAAAATAATCTTTGCATTTAAGGGCTTTAAATTCTTTCTTCATTTGGTGACCCTTAGAAATCCCCGGCGGGGGACACCCCCCTGAATTTTTCTTGTCTTTATTCTTTCCGTGCGCGCCCTATAATTTCATTCTGCTTGGTTTATTTTGCACAACTTCTGCAATGGCGAAGTGGTTTTTCCGGGGGTGCTTCCAGTCAATAAGCTCAACCGTTTCCGTATTATCCCCTGCGTTTTCCTTTACTTTAACACCATAGCGGTAAACTTTCTTATTGGCTGTATAGAGGCCCTCGGAAAGGTTGTCAGCGGTTTTACGGAGTTCATACAGGGCTTTGGTTATGAGCGTATCGCTGTATTTCTCCCTGCTTTGGAGGTATTTCCTGAGAAGCTTTTCCTCAATATTGGAATTGTTGGGGCGTTCTTCCCAGTTGCCGAGATAATCGTAATCGAGCCGGTCGCGGAAAAGAGAAACGACACGGTTTTGGGTGAGGCGTTGCATGTCGCCGACGTTGGTCATAGAACAGGCTCCAAAGCGATTATTTCTGTAGAAACATATTTTTTAAATTCTTCTGGTGAGGTGAAAATTCTATATCCAGCCTGACCGGCAATACTTAAGACTTCTGTTTCTTCGTTAATCAGTACGGCAATCGGCTGGCTTAGTTTTTCTTGCAGGCCGTTCGGCCACGCAAGGTCGAAAATGGCCTTTTGCTCGCCGGTTGCAGGGTCAAGATAGCCGTATGAAACCATACCGGCAGGCAAGTCGTGTGCGGTTATCCATTCATTAATCTCATTAATTACCCGTTCTTCAGTTTCGCTTGAAATGCTGCCGATTGAAGCTTCGGCAACCTTTACAGAGGCCGCCGGTCCAGCCATCCAGTGTGTTTCGCCATGCAGCAGTTCTTCCATAATCCGGTTTGTTTCTGCGGCGAGAAGCTGCTTTCGGGCTTCCATGAATTCCCTGTAGTTGTCAATTTTCCAGAGTCTCTCATCCATAGGTATCCATTGGGATGCCAAAGCGCCCGGATGTTTCTTCTCCACTTCAGGGAAATACTCCTCCGGCAGTCGATTGCTTATATCTAAATTGGTATCCTTCGTAAGAAAGCAGAAATTCGCGAGGGCATTGACTTCAGCTTTCTTGTATTTGTTCTTATAAAGCTGTGATTTTGGAAATATGTGATGCACTTCGAGCTTGCTCATTTTGCCGAGAAGGTTTGCTTTGAGCGACAAGCCCGTACCCCAATCGCGCGCTGCGCCCATGCGGGTCAGCATATAAAGAACAGGGTAGAAACGCGCCCCAAGGCTCCATCCAGTAAAATGACCGCTTTCCACCTTGAGACCGCCATGCCACAGGCGCAGTTGTTCAATAAGTTTATCGAGGTTGCCCGAAGTACCCGCGAATGCTTCAAGATCCTGGTCTATAAAAGATTCCGTAGAACCTGAGAAACGGCCCCACATGCCTGCCTGGGCAAACCAGAAGAGTAACTTGTCGCGGCTGCGCTCATCAAGCGGCCCATTTTGTGAATCGAGATATTTCACCATCACCGGTATGGCATACCGCCCGAAAAGCACCTGGTCATGGTCAAGCCCCAGGCGCCCGGCTATCATATTCAGGCAGGTGTCAATATGTCTGCTTGCGCGTTGAAAGCCGTTCTGTATTTCTTCCGCTGTTTTATCATGAAGATATTGAAATTTAGCTTCACCCGTAAGAACCGTATTGATTGACCTGAGCAGCCAGTCGAGAGTGAAATGAAACCCAGCATCGGAAAGCGTCTTAAGTTTCGCTTTCATGATGTTTCGCGCATCGGGCCAGTCGGCGCAGATACGGGCAAGTGCAAGGTCTCCTTTTGAAAGTTTTGTGCCGCCGCTGTTTACCTTGTTGAAAATATCAACGACAACATCAAGTGTTTTTTCGGTTCCCGTCACTTCCTCGATATGCAAATCTATTTCGGTGATGCTGACAAGCTTGCTCAACCGACCGGCATAATCGCCGACACGCGGCGCCAAAGCAGGGTTTGCGCTTATCTGTGCGATGTAAGCACCCAATCCCACGGTCCCTTTTTGCATGATGTCGGTTACATCAATCCAGAGCGGGTCATCCTTCATTTTGATAGGTTGGTAAAAGCCGAACGTCTCGCTTTCAAGATTGAACCGCAGCCCGGTAAAAGAGCGGGTGTTGCCATCAAAGAATTTTGGCGGCTTTCCCCGCACGACCCCATAGAGGGAGGTTATTCTCTGCTGGCCATCGAGAAGAAGCTTCACGATTCCCGCTGCAAGTGGCCCGTCTCCCCGGTGTGATGCGGTTTTTGACTCAGTTGCCCATACCAGCAGGCCGCCCACCGGGTGCCTGCGATACAGTGAATCGAATAACCCGCGCACCTGGTCGGGACTCCAGACGTACCCGCGCTGAAACTCGGGCAATGCCATGTGGCCGCTGTCGATGTGGTCGAGGATAGTTGAGATTTTCATAGCTTATAAAGCTCCTTATACCATTCAGCCCATTTTGTTATGGCCGGGTGATTAACCGTTGAAGCCGCATTAATAATATCCTGCGACGAAATCACTAAAAACTTCAGGTTATTATTTATCAGCTTTTTGTATTCGCATATTGAATTATCCAGAAAGGAATTTTTTGGATGCTTCACTACAGAAAAATAGACATGTTTGTATGGGTCTTGCTTATGCTCCAGAGCCAGCGCCAGAAGCTGGTTGCGCCAAAGCTGGTTTGTGCCGCCCTGGAACGGGCAGTGCTCAAATTGCGAATGGTTCGGGAAAAAGGACTGGTTCGCTTCGGTAATATTCCAGTAGTTGAATTCACGAACATCGTGATAATAGCAGGTGTTTTTGTTCTTGAGGATGTGCGAAAAAGATTTACTGCAATCGTGCTTTGCTTTGCGGCCGTTGCTCTTAAAACCGCCGCAGGCGGTAAATTCTGCTTCGGTCAGTTTGTGTTCGATAAGCCATAAGCACAGCTCATCTTGCTGGTTGTAATAGGCAATAGCAATATCAGAATCGGTGCCGGATTGCTTTGAATGGTCTGCCAATATGCCTTTTTTATCAGATTCCGGCGCGCCGTCCCAGAACTCAAGGCGAAAACCGTCGTGCAGGTGTTCGGTTGCGATGCGGTTTATATCGGGTTTGATAGCAGATAGAACTTCACCGGCTTTTTTATAAAAGAACAGCGGAAGAAAAAGATTGATATTGGCCGCCTGAGAACTGACTACATGGTTAAAATGCGGGTGATACTTGAATGGAAAATTGTCATGGTGTGTTTTCAGGTATGGCCGGATTTCTTCATAGATAAAAGGCTGGGAGTCTTGCACATAATCGGGCAAAATCGCGTCGTATTCGATTGTGCGGCCGCGGTGAAGATAAAGCCCCGGCTCCTTGATTCCAAGGCTCCACTTATAATCAATCAGGTGGATGTACATTTCAAGCTGAAAAGGGTTCAGAGAATCCGGGAGGCGGTATTGTTTGTTGTTAATGGTTTGAACCTTCATGCCAACCTCGTTGCACCAGCAATAATTTTATTATTATGCACCCTCTTGAATTCCAGACTTCTTGCCCCAAAATTTATCAGCAGCCCGATTTGCATCCCGTAGGCTTCAAGGTAATTCATTGCCTGTGCCAGGTGAACGTCTTCGAGCGCGGTGAGCGCCTTTAATTTGACCATAACGGCATTTTCAACAAAGAAATCCACCCTCCGGGTACCGATATTCCTTTCGCGGTAAAATATCGTCATTTCTTTTTCACGTTCAAAATTCAAATTATCATACTGCATTTCGATAGCCAAGGCCCTTTGGTAAATAACTTCCTGAAACCCGTTGCCAAGAGCCGAATGCACCCGCATAGCGCAACCGATAATGCGGCTGGTAAGTACACCGTGCAAGAGGTCTGAACCTTGATTTACTTGATTAAAGGATTTACTTGATTTTAAACCATTGTCCGGACCTTGATTCACATGATTAACTTGATTCTCTTGATTTTTATTAATCATGATCATCCTTTGTCATAGCCGTTAATCGCCTGATTATCTTGATGCTCTTGATTTTTAATCATGGTAATTTTTTAATCCTTCGAATCATGGTTCAGACGTGTTTTTCCGTTTAATAACTCCTGCATCATCCCCTGCTTGATGAGGCGGAGTTTTGAGTGCTTGAACTCGAGGGCGGAGAGTTCGGAGTCCATGGAGGAGAGGAGGGAGGCGATGGCAGTTTGTTCGGCGGTTGTCTCTGGAAGCAATACTTTTTGCACCGCAAACCCGGTAGTCCATGCTTTATAGGAGAATGGGGGATTGGCAACAACATAGTCGAACGTCTGCAAACGGCCGTTTTTTCGAGGAACAGCGGGTCTGAAAGCGTGCTCTGGCCCTTTTTGATTTCCGCGGTCGCGTTGTCGTGCAGAATCAGGTTCATTTTGGCGAGCGCCGCAGTGGCAACGTCTTTTTCCTGCAGGAACAGCGAAATCTTGTTTTCGCATTCATCGCTCACCTTGAGAAGCAGTGAGCCGGAACCGCCGGTCGGGTCGTAGGCGGTTGTTTCCGCCGTGTTTTTCCTGCTTCCAATGCCGATAACCTTTGCCATAACCCGGCTGACTTCGGCGGGAGTGTAGACCTGGCCCTTGCTCTTGCTGCTTTCGGTGGCAAAATGGCGCATGAGAAATTCGTAGGCATCGCCAAGGATGTCGTCGCCGATAGTCGGCTTACCCTTGAGCGCCACCATATCCGCAAAGCTTGCGCCTTTGGGAACGGTAATAGGGGCATACGGCTGACCCTGGTATTTGTCGGAAAAATATTTGATAAAGAGAAGTACAAGTACATAGTCTTTATACTGCGAAGCGTCCATGCCGCCGCGCAGTTCGTCGCAGCTTGCCCAGAGGGAGGAGTAGAGTTCGGATTTTTTAATTGCCATTAAGTTGTTCCTTATAATCGAATCATTTTGCTACAGCCAACTTTGCTTTCCAGTCAGAGGAAATCACTTCTTTAATGGAAAAATCCGCTATGCTAAATGGTGTATCTGGATTTTTCTCCTGACCGGCAAGCATCTCCTTGACACCCTTATCATGGTCATAATCAAAACTGACAAATGCCCGTTTCATAGAATTGTTTCTTTCTTCGCCCCGGTTAGGACGGCCGGGCGTGTCCTGTCTTAAAAATAGCCTTTGCATTTAAGGACTTTAAATTCTTTTTACATTTTAACATCATGACCTGTGGCAATAGCATTGTTCATAATTTAAATTTAAAGCCTTTGAAATTGAATAACTTATTGAAGCCACATGATTTACATGTTCAATTCCAGTACACACATGATCATTATCAGTAGCAAAGAAAACCTGTGTTTTATGTTTTAACCTTCGATATGCTGTTGAGTGTTTCTTTTCTTACAGTATTATTTCTTTATATTTCCGTTTGTAGTGCCTGGAAGGCACTCTATTCGCGAATTAATGTTAAACAACGGCCCGCGGCATATATGCCGTGTACTCATGGCGTATTGCGGCTGTTGGCTGTCTGTGCTTGGGGCATATCTCTCTTATCCGCGCGCAATTCCTCGCATTTCAATTCTTGCTCAAAAATGTCTTTAGGCAATCCACATAATTTTAGGGCCTCATGCAACCTTGGCTCGGATATCCCTTCTTTCTCCAACTTGTTAATTGCTAGCTCTCTAGAGATTTTGCCTGCCCGTATCAAATTACTGTACATTGCTTGTGCATAGGTAAAACCTAAGCTATTTTTAAAGACGGTATTCTTAATCGCTTCAAAAACACAATCAGCACGCCATGTTGATTTACACCCTATGGGAAGCTTCCAGCCAAGATTATGTAATGTCTCTTCAATTATTTGTTCATCCCAATCAGCATAATGATAATAGTCGAATCTGAAAATATCAAAGTATTTGATTCTCAAATAAATTGTATATTGATTAACGTATAATACAGAAGCCTTAAAAAATGTAAACCAATATTTCAATAATGCCATGGAATTAAATAGAACATTAATACCTTTGGTCAATCTCATATAATTATCTTTCAACATCGTGATGAATGAATATCGGTTCTCCGAAGCTAAATCAATCGATGCAGGACCTGAGGGGAAATATTCAAATCGGTTTCCGCCGTATATGACTGTTTTTATCCCCAGTTTTTTAGCTTGCTTAAATATTTCTCGATTGACGAATTTACACGGAGCACAAGCAAGATTGATCAGGATCGGCATTGAGGTCTTAATGTATTCTTTAATGCAGTAATTAGCAATTTTTAGGTGATTTGATAAAGTTTCAATTTCTATTAATTTGACATTGAGCCTTTTACTTATTGAACGAACATTATTTATTATTTCAATCGGTGTAAAAGGTGTTTTTCCGAAAACAGCAACACACCTCAAATTGTGTTTTGTAACGAGTTCGTAAAGTAAAAATGTGCTGTCACGACCACCACTCCATGCTACAACACAATCATATTCTTGATTCTTCCCATTTTGTCGAATACGCCCGATAAGTTGTTAAGTTCTTCAACATCTGGCTTTTTGATGATATGTTTTAATAGATCTGGCGAATTACATAATTCACAGACTCCGTTGTCATTCAATTTAATAAGTGTAGACTCTGGTAAGACGCATTTTCCACATAATTTTTGTTCTTTCATATTTTGACCTTGCGTTCCTTTTTTTATGCCTTAATAATTGCAGCCAACGGCCTGCGGCACAGCCGACGTGTGGCAGTAAAGCGGTGTTTTCGCCGATTTATTGGCACATGTTGGCTTGCCGCTGTTCATGGCCTGTGTTTGCCGTGGGCTCCGATTTCCCGCACGCTCTTATTTTCCCCGCGCTTTTATTCTTTATCTGTATATTTCCGGATAAAAGTCTTGAGGCGCTCTTTAATTTCAGGGATGGTTCTCATAAATTTTTATTACCCATAAACACTAAAAGCATCTTGAAGATTATTCAGAGTGCTTTAATGTTTAATAATCTAAATAAAATTATTCTTCTATTTGAGCTGTTACAGGGTCTTCATCCGGTTCATTATTAATTTCAGTTGAATTTTGTTCTTTAGGTTTATCTATTTTGGGTTTGTTTTGCCTTTCAATTTTTCTGAAATATTTTTTTAATTTATCTTGTGCAAAGGCTGCTTCTTCACCATCAATAATCTCCCTTTTAATAATCTCCTTTTTGATAATTTCCAGAATTTCATTTGAATCAATCTTAATATCACCTACAAATTTTTTTAGTTCTTTGCGTATCCAAAAACTTCTCCTAAGATATCATTTACTATTGACACAGTATCTGATTCGTTAATATCCCGATCTTTCGCCAATTTAAGGATTTTTTGAAATTTTGGTACTGATTTTTGATATCTTTCAATGAGTTTTCGGGGAATGTTGAACATGTTATCTCCTTTGGTTTATTAACTATTAATTAAACCTATATATATTATTTATTCTGCCCTTGCAATGTTCGCTAACTCTTTCCAAGCAGCACTGCAGCCTGGAACTAATTTATCCCACAAGCCGCACAAAAGGGCGGCTTGGGAACTCGTGGCTGTTTATAATTCATTATAAAAAAACACTACCATCCCATAGGATTTCAAAAAAATTGACAAAAAAGCTGGCCATGTAAC
>CAYPMS010000108.1:0-12134 GCA_964411655.1 uncultured Fibrobacter sp. | reverse complement strand
TCCTCTCTGAGAGACTTGTCAACGATTATTCTCTTCAGTGCATCCGCCAGCTCCTGTACATTTTCAGACTGGACAAGAAGACCGTTATCCTGCACCATTTCCAGAGTTCCCGGGATTCTTGTACCGATTATTGCTGTACCGGATGCCATTATTTCCAGGCCTACCATAGGGAATCCTTCGAATCTGGAAGGCATAACCGCACAGATAGCACCTTTAAGAAGGTCCATTTCCTGTTCAAGCGAATATCGACCTGTAAATTCAACATCTTTCAGATCCAGCTCAGAAACCAGATCTTTTACCTTCTGAAAATCGAAACCGGCACCGGCAATCACCAGTCTGGGCCGTTTTTCAAGTAATGAGTATGCTTTGAGCAGCGTATCAAGCCCTTTTTGATAAATCTCTATTCTCCCGATATACAAAATATAATCCTGCGCCTGAGTCTTTACTTTTTCTACATTGAACAGATTGTCACTTACTCCTACACCTATCAGTTTTATATACTTTTTATGCGCAGCCCGCTTTGAGATCATCGAGACAAGATTGGGAGAGACAGCGGTATAATATCTGAAATAACGAAGAGCAATGGAATCGAAGATCTGTGCAAAGAAACCTTTGAGAATTCCTTTCCCCTTTGCCGATTTTTGGGAATGGAGATTCTGAAATGAACCAATTACCGGCGTTTTAGTATAAAAAAAGGAAAAACAGGGAGAGAAGGCTGAATAATCTTCGATTATAAGGTGGTATTTATGACGTAACAGAAAAAAAGGAACACAGAGTGCAAAAGTAATCCGGCTTATGGTATATGACCACGGCAAACCGAGTCTGATGTATTTGACATTGTGGATCTGTTCAACCGGTTTTGCTCCGGGATATGATCCAGTGAGAAGGGTAACACTGATATCGGACGGAAATCTTTTGTAAATTTCAAGAGCACGTATTGCACCGCCCCCGCCAAGCCATGGATTCAAAATGTCATCGTATATTATGTTTAACAGATTTACTGTGCTGCTCATATGGGAAAATTTATTTCGTGAAATTTTAGCAATTAACAGGTCTTAAATATACTAAGTTCGGAATAATTACCAAAACAGTTTTACAGCCTGAGTTTTTTGATTTCAGGGTCGGACACACTGGATCTTCTCCAGGATATCTGGCTATTCTCTGAAACAGGCTGGGCTGTAAGGATCCTTGCTTACTTTCCGGGCAAGAACATAAACCTGAGACGTTTTCTTTTTTATCTTTAATTTATCGATAATAAACCTGTCGAAAGTGACTGCCAGTTCTGATGGCAGAAAGCTAAAAATAAAAATCATTAATCTCTTGATCAGTGTACAGATAAAAGTCTTGCGCACTCCGAAAAAACTCACGTAATGTGACAGGATATCATTACTGCCACTCTCCAGGACCTCAAAATACGGGCTGAGTTTCTGTATTATTTTTTCAGGTGTATATTTGCGGACATGTGTAGGAACATCGATATTCTCTTCATTGATGGGGACTAAAATTACCGCTATGCCACCTGGACGCAACACCCTGTGCAACTCTTTAATCAGAATCGAATCATCAGGAACATGCTCCAGAACATGGCTGCAGACAACACCATCAAAACTCTCTTCTTTAAAAGCCAGTTTTGAGTTAAAAGGATCTATGGGTAAGGTGTAAACAGATTGGGATTTTCTGAGGTTTTTTCTGAAGCATTTTATGTTTAGCAGCGAAATGTCCAGACCAACCACCGTAAGTTTTCTGCTCATGAGTCTTTTGACAAGCAGCCCCGAACCGAATCCAACATCCAGAAAACTACCTTTGAGATTCATTTTCTCCAGAAGGTTCATTGCGGTAGTGGCATGGAACCTTTCGGTATAAGAGAAAAAAGAGGTGAATTTAGTAGTTACTGACCACCAGTTGTTTGAATACCGCAGATTTTCTTTTACTATTGATGATATTTCGGAATCCAATCTAAAAACACCTTTTTACAGTTAAATTTTTAATCCACAGCAATTCAGTGTTTACGTTCACCCTGAAAATATATTGTGAACCTGCTTAATTCAGCTTACAATCTTATCGGAACAAGCACCGGTGAAAATTATAAATATTTACGTCCCGGAAAGATCATTTTCCTTCCTTTATGCTAAACGGAGCATCAGAAAGATCTTTGAAATTCGGGTTTCCATAGTCCATTATCTGTAACCAGCAATTATCCGAAACTGTCGAAATTTTTTTCCCCCCCCCTATGGAAACCGAATCCGGTATGGTAAAGACAATCAGACTGTCAATTGCAGGATTAATCGAGCGGTCAAGGCCGGGCAGCAGATCCCAGTTCAAACCGTTGTTAAATGTGATATTCAACATCGCGTTACCATTTCTGATAGTAGTTACTTTAACTGTGCACTGTTGACCTACCACAAATGTTTCTCCTCCATTTGGATAGAGGATTTTGTAATTTGGATTAAATTCATCGATGGTAGGATCGTATGGCAATGGTTTTTCTGATGTATCCTCTTCACATGGTTCACCGATAAGAGTGCTCTGATTATTTGTATAGAAATAGACTGCCGGTTGTTGAGACAGTATGTTTTTTTCTACCGGAGTGAGCCGATACCAGATGTTATTTTTCCAATCAATCATCCAGATACCATTCTCATTGAGATATCCCATCTGACGGCCGATTACATAATCATTTTTGTTTCCGAAATACCATCCCCAGAAATCGACTTCGCTTCTTGGCTTACCCTGGTATTCAAGAGGACACCAGTTGATGCTAACCCCGTATCTATCGATATGATCGGTGAAAAAATTTATGGGAGTATCTGTGATTCTGCGAAATTCTGTAATGTAAAAACCATTGTGAGTGTGAGGTACACATTTGGGATTTCCCGTAACTCCACCGGGATTTGCCAGGCAGTATTTACCATCATGAGATTGGGTGTGACCGCAGCCCTCTGTCAGCATAGGGAAATCATCTTTCCATTTATAGACATCTCGTGGACCGCCAATTCCCCGACCTCCATCTGGTATGGTCAGGTATCCGGTCCTGTAAAAAACTTTCGAACCAACTACAGGATTTATTTCACCGAAAACCTGATCTTTAACCACTGACAATTGCATGAAATCGGCATTTCTGAAGCAGTAACTTTCCTGTAAATCGACCAGTATTCTATCGTTGGAAAAGACTGGTACATCTTTGGAAAGATCGACTCTTACGCTTTTTAACAACCTGTGACTAGCTAAATAATAAATCTCGGTCACACTCTCAGTTTCATAGGGGCCATTCCGGTAAAAACCAGCCATCATCGGGAACCCTGAATCTGTATCGGCAACCGGGACAATTGTTTTATTACAGCCGTTAATGGTTACAAGGCAAATCCGCTTTCTGGATCTATCAACATAACAGATCCATTTTCCATCATTTGAAATGGAGAGGTTTCCTGGAAGATCTGCGCGGGTGTTGGGTATCAGATGGGGTTCGAAATGTTGAATTTCTGAACGATAAAGACCTGTTTCGGAATATCGGCTATAAATAAAGAAGCCGGGAGGCAACTGTGAAGCATCCATGACTGTTGCATCTTCTTTATGGGTGTAAGGAGCACAATTTTCAGGCCAGTATACAACTGATAAATCCCAGGAAATAGTATCCTTAACCCTGCCATTTACACGTACTTCACATTGCACCGTAACCATTCCGGTATCGGATAAGCCGGGTGTCCAGGAAAATATGCTATCCACTATTTTCATTCCGTTATCGGCATTATTGAGCAGTAAAATCGCAACCGTGTCATAAGGGGAACAGGGAGACAATGAAAGATGTATGGTATCCAGAAGCAAGGTATTTGCCAGGCATTGAGGACGCATTGAACCGGAATCAAAATTGATGCATTTTCGATCTTCATTGACAATGTTTTGACGATCGCATTGAATCATCAGTAACAGAAAAACAAGTATACAAATGGGATAAACCGACCTGCCCGCTGCAGTAGTTATCGTAAAAATCATTGAAAGACCTCCTTGCAGATTAGAATGCCAATCCTCCCCAGACAGAAAGACTGGACGTGCGCGCCTTGTCCTGCAGATCTATCTCATACCTGGCTTTGATACAGAAAACCCCAAATGGATTAAAATTCCAGCTCAGAGTTGGCCTGAGCTGCCATTTTGTCCCGGGACCCAAAAACCTTTTTGTCGTTTTATCGAAAAACTGACCTTCTTCAACCTGGTTCTCATCCTGAAACACATCGGTCAGTTTCCCGCCTCTTGCATCCGTATTTTGGGCCAGACATCTTAAACCTATACCGATTTCATTAAGATTATTAATCTGAGAATAGGCATCCAGGATTATCGCCTGAGAGTTTGGTCCCAAAGGCGATCCCAGACACTGGTCAAAATGACTGTAGCGATGACTTCCACCGAAAAAATGAGTGTAAACCCATGGTTCTACATGAGAATATTCGGCATTAACAGTAAAGTCACGTCCGAAAAGAGAGCCAAAATACTGCATTCCCCCAGTCATTGCCCATTTGTTGCCAAAATCATCGGTAAATATCTTCAGCGGCGAGAGTATATCATCCATAAAAAATTCCAGATACCATCGGAAATTTAGCGGATAATTGAAATTGACATCGAAAGAAAGTGCAGCATTATCCCGATCACCAGTATAATGTTCCACGAATTTAAAGGGCACAAGAGGAATAAGATATGCCCATTCCCATTGACGCTCCTGACTGTAGATAACTCTGTTGCTGTCATTTTCATGCGGATCCTGAATACTGCTTCCAGTAATAATCACCTCATTGATACCAAAATTCAGCCGGGAATGGAGAAAGGAGGTGTTAATCCTGTGTACATAGATATATTTCAATCTGTCTTTCTGAGCCTTTAACAGTCCTGCCAGATGAGTGTAGTTGAAAATACCAAAATCAATTTTACCTTTCAGATAATTAACAGGAGGAGCTGTTCCGGAAAGAGTTACTGGAAAATAAACTGCCGGTCCGATTTTCAGATAATCAATTGCAGTTTCCACCACAAACCGGCCATTCTTATAAATAAAACCACCAAAGGGTATATCTGAAGAACGCACATGGGAATGCTCCACATTTCTGCCGAATAAATTATACGGTATACCATCATAGGGCTGATAGCTGCTGACCTTGAAAAGCGTATCGGATTGATACTCTGTCCACACGTCAATTCCGGAATAAAAAGAAAATTTGCCGGTATTGGCATACAATGAAGGGGTGATGATTCCTTTGAGCCCGATCGAAGAGTTGTCGTTGAAAGATGACTGAATGTCCCCAAACAGTTTGAGATGAAGTTTTACATTTATATCACGTGAATTGCTTGACCATCGCATCCTTCCCTGTCCCGGATCGGTTCTGCTGGTATATTTATCGATGAGGAATCGCTCGCTTAAGGAGAGTTTATCTCCATGCAACAGGTTTACTGTGTCCAGAAATGCCTTCAATTCAGCATAATTGAACGGTTGAAAGAACTGGTTCTCCGGAACTTTCAGCCCGTAACGGGAAGCCAGCCGATAAACAAGCTGGTTTATATCAACATTAGCCGGAATGTTCGGAGCATATTCACCGTAGGAAGCAGAGCAGATCAGTAAAGCAACCATGAAAATGATTCGTAAATTCATTTGTTATATGTCCGGATTATCTATTGCCGATATTTCTTCTGAATATCCTCAATCATTTTGATATTTTTTTTGATATGCGGTAAATCAGCTATTTGCTGAGGCATTTGCCTTGCCATAAACTCCTCTGCAGCAAGGCAGGCATCTCTGGTGTTTTTCTGTTCCATATAGCTGCTTACCATTACATAATAAGCAGTCACCAGATTCGCCCAGTTAAGCGGTTCCCGCCCTTCCGAAGATTTTATTACCCGCAATGCCTGTTTTCTGGCTGCATCGTATTTTCCACTCCATAATGAAATGTAAGCACTGATGCGCAGAAAGATGGTATTATCAGGTAACTCATTAAGAACAGACCTGGCTAAAGAATCTGCTTTTCTGAAATTCTGTTGCTCAATAAGGATCCAGCAAAGTGAACTCTTCGCTGCATAATTGTATGGAACTCTCGAATTAAGGGCTTTTTCAACTAGCTTTATCCCTTCCTTCTCTTTATCCTGAACAAAAGGCAACCATTTAAAACTGTTACTAAGATAATAATTAAATACTCCAATTCCCAGATTGGCTTCATAACAGTCCGGGTCCAGTTTCTTTACCTTTTTTAAAATCGCTATCGATGCAAGGGCGTTTTTAACCGCTTCAAACCAGTTGCCGGTCTTGGAAAGAATTACACTTACTCCTCCCATTATATTAGCAATATACAACAAGCATTCAATAGAGTCCTTACCGCTTAATTCAGGAAGCCGTCTCTCCAAGACTGTCTTCAGGCTCTCGGCTGCAGAAATAAATGCCTTGCTTTCGGTATAATAGGATTCATAGTCAAGAATACGGGTCTGATCTATTACAAAGGACAGATAAAGTGCCTCGTTATCAGAAGGATTCTTCATTGAATGTTTCTGCAAGTAGCTGTACGCATCCTTATAATTCTGATTTACCAGAAAATGCAGCGCAGAATCAAGATACTGTTGATCATTTGCTCCTGATGCAGAAAAAATTGCTGTTACACAAAATGAAACAAAAACAGATAATTTTATTAAGGTTCTCCTCATTATTCCTCAATTAATGGTCGCCAGGCAATACCAGATTGAATATTGTTCAAATTTGTTTTCTGATCAGGATCTATTTTATAACTTCTTAAATAACAGCAACTTAATACTTGTATCCAGTTTTTTTCTCCTGCATTCAGAGCAAACTGAGTTTATTCAAAATATTAGCACCCACTCAAAAATAGCAAATAAAAATTGGAAGCTCTGATTCTTCAGGCATTAATAATAATGATGGTCTTTCGAACTCAAAGGAAGTATTTTATGGGGTTTTTAGGAATGTGGAGAAATCAGCACGTGAGTGAGCCTCTATTTAAAGTTTTAACTCCTGCCAAAACGCAGATCGCCCGTTCATTTGGGTTAAAAGCTCAGCATTATGATGCCAATGCCTTTATTCAAAAAGAGTTGCTGCACAGATTGGATTTTCAGTTTATCGAAGATTCGCCTGGAAAAATATGGGCTGATTTGGGCTGTGGTACTGGTATGTCAGTAGAATTACTCAGGCAAAGAGGAATTAATAACCAGGTTCTTGGAATTGATATCGCCTTTGAGTCACTTCGCATTTTTAAATCCAGAAAACTCCGCAATACTTTTTCTCTCTCAGGAGACTTAGAACATCTTCCCTTAAAAAACAGCAGTCTTGATGGTGCAATTCTGACCTCGGTTCTTCAGTGGTTCAGTTCCCCCGCCGCTGTACTAAAAAGCATTTCTGATCTCCTTAAAAGCAAGGGAATTCTGCTGTTTGCCACCTTTGTTGAAGGTTCTTTCTTCGAACTTAATTCCATTAAAAAAGAATGGGGCCTCCCAATTCCTGTTTTTCTTCCAGCCCCCCAAAACCTATGCGATCTTTTAAAGGAAGCTGGTTTTATTATCCTGAAAACTGATAAATTTACAAATACATTATATTTCCCTACCGCATTCCAACTTTTAAAAAGTATCAGTGCAATTGGTGGAACAGCGGTTTCCGGCAACCGTCTGTCACGAAGCGCTCTTTTTGATCTCTGCAAAAAATTCGAAAAGAATTTTCAGTCAGACAAGGGTGTTCCCATCAGTTACAAAGCCCTGATTGGAAGTGCCAGAAAGGGATAATCTGAAAAATGAACAATGATAAAATAAAGGGGTTTTTCATTACCGGTACCGATACTGACATAGGGAAAACCTATATGTCCAGAAAACTTGCAGACAGTTTTTCCACTTATCAAAAAGTCACCTATATGAAACCGGTACAGACAGGGTGTTTTGCAGATGAAAACGGGTTGCTGATTGCCCCTGATTTTCAGTATGTCATGGGTGGGAAAGCCATAATGAGCGGGACTCTGGATCAACATGTGCCTTATCGGTTCGAGCCGGCCTGCTCTCCTCACCTGGCAGCAAAAATGGCAAAACAATCCATCTCATTAGATCACATAAAGGATTGTCTGCTGCAGATATCAAGAGAGAATATCCTGGCCATAGTCGAAGGAGCAGGAGGGGTGCTTGCCCCTGTCAGTGAAACCTCTTTTAACATCGATCTCATTTTACACCTGCAGTTACCTGTCATTCTTGTCACTTCAACACATTTGGGGACCTTAAACCACACATTCCTTTCTTTGAAAGAACTTGGTCGCGCCGGTGCTAAGCTTGCCGGAATAGTCGTAAACAATTGCCGTAATACTCCTAAGGATTTCATATATTATGAAAATTTACGCATGATTCAGGAGTACACCCGGCCTGTTCCATTTCTGGAGGTAGAACATGAAAAACCATACCAGGAAAGAATCAATGAATTCTGTAAAGAACTCTACTCACTCTTTTGACCGGCTCTGGATGCCTTTTACTTATTACAGAGATACCCTGGATTATCCGCCTCTGGTTATCAAACAGGGTTCTGGTATTTACATTTACGATAAAGATGGTCGTTCCTACATAGATTGTATCGGCTCCTGGTGGGTCAGTATCTTCGGACACAATCATCCGCAGATAACCAGCGCCTTGCGTGATCAACTGGACAGGCTGGAACATGTGATGATGGCAGGGATGGTTTCTGAACCGGCCCTGAATCTTTCTCATCTGCTTGCAGAACTGCTGCCTAAAGATTTGAGCAGAATTTTCTATTCTGATAATGGTTCGACTGCTGTAGAAATCGCCCTTAAAATTGCTCTTCAATACCATGCTCTGCGGGGAAGTAACCGATCTGAATTTGTCTCGTTTGACGGTGGATATCATGGAGATACTCTTGGAGCAATGTCTGTAGGAATGATTCCTCAATACCACTCCCTTTTCCATGACCGTTTCAAGAAACATCATTTCGCCCATTCACCTTACTGTTACCGTTGCCCTGCCAACCAGAATCCCTCATCCTGTAATGCTGATTGCATGGATTCACTGGAAAAAATTCTGGAACTTCGTCATGAACACATTGCCGCATGCATTTTTGAACCGATGGTTCAGGGCGCAGCCGGAATGCGAATCTATCCGGCAAAAGTACTCTCCAGAATTTTTTCAATCTGCAAGAAGTATGGTATTTTGACAATTGCCGATGAGGTAGCAATGGGTTTTGGCAGAACCGGAACCATGTTTGCCTGTGACAATGCCGGGGAAATTCCAGATATTATGTGTCTGGCAAAGGGCCTTACCGGCGGGTACCTGCCAATGGCTGTAACTGTGGTCAAAGAAAGCGTTTTTGATGAATTCAAGGGTGATTATACTACCGAAAGAATACTGAATCACGGACACACTTTTACCGGAAACCCCCTGGCCTCCAGTGCAGCCTGTGCTGCGCTTACTTTACTGAAACAAAACAATATTCCATCATCGCTAAAAAAGATCAGTAAAACTCTGACAGAAGAGCTGGAGAAATTCCGGGAATTTGAAATTGTGGGCGATATCCGCTCCATTGGCATGATCGGAGCCATCGAACTGGTAAAGAATCAAAAGACAAAGGAAAAACTGCCTGCAGAGCTGCGTATACCATTCAAAATCGCTCAAAAAGCCCTTGATTTCGGTCTTCTGATCCGACCTCTGGGCAATGTTATCTATTTCATGCCACCATATGTAATTACTGATGAACAAATTAAAAATATGCTGTTTCTTACTCACTGTGCTTTCAAAGAAGTAATCCATGACGAACTCTCCAATCTTAGATAGAATTCATAGAGCAATAAAGCAGCGAAAAGCAGCAATGCAATTACGCTCTATCCCACAATACACTGATGACAATTTTATCGATCTGTCCACTAACAGCTATCTCTCACTTCATTGCAATGCGATTGTACAGGAAATTGCCAAATCTTTGACTTCTCAGCAGTATTATGGTAACCTTGCCTCACGGCTGGTAAGTGAGCAGTCACCTCTTTTTTCAACGCTGGAGAAGGAGATTGCTGATTGGGAAAAAACCGAATGTGCACTTCTTTTCAACTCAGGATATGCTGCCAACGTGGGAATTCTTCAGGCCCTATGCACCAAAGACACCGAAGTGTTCTGCGACAGGCTCAATCATGCCTCAATATACGATGGTATAATTCTTTCGGGTGCAAAACTCAACCGTTACCGCCATAATGACATGAAAGATCTGGAAGAGCGGCTTAAAACATCCTGTTCCAAAGAAAAACTTATAGTTACAGATACAGTTTTCAGCATGGATGGAGATCGGGCTCCTCTGGCAGACATCTGTACTCTGGCAAAAAAACATAACTGCCTTACCATGGTGGATGAAGCGCACGCAAGCGGAATATTCGGGGACTGCGCCAGTGGGCTGTGCGAAGAAGATGGAGTCGGTGACTTTATCGATATACGAATGGGCACTCTGAGCAAATCAATTGCCGGCCTGGGTGGTTATTGTGCAGTCAAATCTGAATTCAGAGATTACTTTATTAATTTCTGCAGAAGCTTTATTTACTCTACTGCACTTCCACATCCGGTTTTGGCTCACAATATTTCTGCTATTCGCTTTATCCGGACCAATCCATCTTCAGGAAAGCAGCTTCTTTCCATGGCAGATTCTTTCAGGGCAGGACTGCATGAATTAGGCTTTTCTACTCTCAATTCCACTACACAGATTGTTCCCTGTCTGATGGATAGCGAAGAAAAAGCACTGAGCCTCAGTGCATTTCTCAGAAAAAACGGAATAATAGCACCTGCAATCCGCCCCCCTACTGTTCCCAAGGGAACAGCACGTCTTAGATTTTCCATTTTCCTTGGCCTGACTGCCGATAAACAGCAATACATACTTGAACAGATTAGAAAATGGAAATCCAGTATATGACAAATTCCATAGTGGTCATTGGTGGATGGGCAACCAGCCCTGCTGTTTTAAGGTCCATTTTTGGTAATCGGGCAACATATATTGACATCAATCACCTGATGCCTTCTATAGTTAACGATGAGAAGCTGGTTGTTAATTGGAAACAGAAGCTGAAGGACCTGCTTTTCCCGTATTGGTCAACAGATATGACACTTGCCGGATGGTCAACAGGTGCAATAGCCGCCGCAGCTATTGCTGATAATGTCAATATTTCAACGCTGATTCTACTTTCTGCTACACCTTCGTTTTGCCGCAGAGATGGCTTTCGTCATGGAATGCGTCCGCAAATCGTGCATAATATGATAACAACCATAAAGGAAAACAAGGAAGCCGTATTGAAAAAATTCTATCACCAATGCGGTTTTACAGATATACCCTTTGACTGCAGCCAATACACCATTGAAGAGCTTACATGCGGACTTCATTTTCTTTTGCAGGCAAATTTGCTCTCCATAATTCCTTTGCGTAATTCCTCCTGCCAGATCCACTGTTTACATGGCAGTGATGATCGAATTATTCCATCAGATGCAGGAAATTATCTTTGTCTTCAGATTGGTGGTAAGTGGCACCAGTTAAGTGGACCACATGCTTTTTTTTATAATAACAATTCTGAAACCAGAACTATAATTGCCAGTATATTTCCCGAAAGGAGCAACCAAGATGTCAATTTTTAACAAAGCTCAAATGCTCTATGAAAAGTCGGTAAATGAAAGAATCGATGAATCGGATATGGATATGATCATAGCCTGGCCGGAGCATGAACTCTCGGTTTTATTTGCCTGTGCAGACCAGGTGAGGCGCAGATTTTTTGATGATCAGGTTGACCCCTGCTCACTGATGAATATCAAATCCGGAAACTGCAGTGAAGATTGTGCTTTCTGTTCACAGTCGGCACACAACAACACTTCAATTCAGATTCGTGAACTGGCAAAATCTGAAGAGATTAAGGCTCAGGCAAACAAAGCTTTCCAGAACCATCTTCCTTTCTGTGTGGTTTCCAGCGGACGCAAACTTTCCACCGAAGAAATTCGCAATATCTGCAGCACGCTCAAGGAGTGTCCGGGAGAAAAACATGCTTCACTTGGCATCCTTGAAGAAAATGAGTTTCAGATGTTAAAGGATGCTGGAGTGGTGTGCTATAACCACAATATTGAAACCAGCAGATCTTATTTTCCCAGAATCGTTACTA
>CAYPMS010000107.1:0-12168 GCA_964411655.1 uncultured Fibrobacter sp. | reverse complement strand
CATTGCCGGAAACTACACTGGTACCGGCAAATACAAGGTTAGGCATTTCAGTCCAAACAAACTCCTCTGTGTGATGGAACATGTCAGATGTTTTATAGCCTGGTCTGGATTCACCAGAGAAAACACTGTTATCGACTCTGAGCTCATGGGTGGAAATCAAACGCGCATCTGCAGGAATATTGTCTCCTTCATCGAAAATGACTACATCACCTGGGACTACCTCAGAACTGTTTACTTTTTCCTCTTTACCATTTCTGATTACTCTGGCAAAACTTGGGATCAGTTCCCTTAAGGCTTCGATTGCTTTTTCTGCTTTGAATTCCTGCCAGAAACTAAACAGTGCATTAACTACTATAACCAGTATAATTGCCCAACCGATTGTAGACAGATCGATAGCGAAAGCCAAAGCGCTGCCCACCCACATTAAAAGAGCCAGCAGGTTTGTGAAATTGTGAATAAATTTTCTGACCAGAGAGGGTCCTTTTTTCTGTTTGAGCAGATTTGGGCCGTATTCTTTCATTCTGCTGGAGGCTTCTTCCTCAGTAAGCCCTCCCATTCCAGTTCCCAGTTCCTGGAACACCTGTTCAACGGTTAAAGAGATATAGCTTTCCTTTTCGGATCGTTGCAGAAGCATGATCTGGAAAAGCTCCTGGTTGTCATGTGCCTCAGTCAATCTCATTACCAGATTTGGGTCTTTTATTATCTGACTGATTCTGGATAAAACTTTCAGATGTGTGGCAGTCTCGGAAAGAGGGGTTATAAAAAGGAAGATAAGGTGGACCGGTTTTTTATCGATCGACTGAAAATCGATGCCTTTTTTTGATACACCCACAAAAAAATAGACTTCATTAATATTTTCCAGCCTGGCGTGCGGTATAGCGCAACCATCACCAATACCAGTGCTGCTTTGATTCTCACGCTCTATGATTTTTCTCAATGCAATATTCTGATGCTTGATATGGAATTTGCTGACAATTTCTTTAAATGCTTCTTCTTTGGTTTCTGCCTTTATATCTGTACTCAAAAATGCCGGTTTCACTATAGATGAAAATTTCATGATAACTCCATCATAGCTTTTTATAGTACTGAGAAACTGGTCATATCCTGAGCACTGCAATAAGAATGCCATTTCTAAGGGCTTTTTAAAAGATTTATGATCAGAGTCTATTGCCGTTTCTTCGAAAAGACTCTCTCGAAGATTGCCAGTGGAACTGCCGTATTATATCTTGAATGTATATTATTACACTAAAAGGGAGCTTCCAGTGCGGACTTCAGTAGTCTCCAATATTAAGAAAACTGCCCGGAAGGCTGGACTGAGTATAAGAAAAATTGGTGCTTTGGATGCTTATGTAGTCAATTATCCGGACCTTACATCCAAACTGAAGTACCAGAATCTATTGATTTATTTCATAGAATGTATTAACCTGGTGGGCTCGGGTAAAGATAGAAATCAATATATAAAGCAACTTGCTACCTGTATTAAATTTTTGGAATCAGAACATGAACAAAACACTTCTCAGCTTGAGAAAGGGATCTCTGCAAATCTTAAAGAGTTAATTTCAGATGCTCATCAATTATTGAATCTGCTGACAGCCTTTACAGATTCACAGGCTGCTCATCCGGTTGATATACTCGTTAGTGCCAAATCCTCTCATCTGCAATGGTTAGCAGTGTGTCTACTGGAAGATTTAAAAATACCACTTTCTTACAAATAGCCTTTCTTTCGTTTCAGCAATTGTAGCAATGCCTTTAAATTCTCTGCTTATCAGAATTATAGCTGTAGGAAAAATTAAAGACTTATACCTTCTGCATAAAATTAGGGATTTTGCCGATCGCATCAGGCACGACTTCCGATTGGAAATTGTCGAAATAAAAGACAGCTCTCCACAGAGCGAGGGACTCAAAATACTAGAAATACTTCGCAAAGATCAGGGTTATACCTTTGCTATGAGTGAGGAGGGCAGGGAATATGATTCTGTAAGTTTCGCCAAAAGGTTGGCAAACATCAATGGTAGAATCAATTTTATCATAGGTGGTCCCGATGGGATAAGTGAAGAAGTTAAAAAAGTATCTAATGAGCTGCTCTCTCTTTCAAGAATGACTTTTACTCATGAAATTGCCAGACTTCTTTTACTGGAACAGCTTTATAGAACCTCAATGATTCTGAATAATCGAAAGTATCACCGGAAATAAATTACCAATGCTATTATGATCAAACGTTCTGTTAACGCCTTACTGGATTTTCTGTCTCCTGTATCTGCTATTCCGGGCTTGGGTCCAAAAAGAGTAGAGGCTTTAAACGAATCCGGAATCCAGAACATCGGTGATCTTCTCTACTATTTTCCGAGAACTTATATCGATCGATCCAAACTGCATCCAATTTCTGATCTGGAAAAATTTACAGGACAGACCTGCACCATAAGTGCAATCATTAAAAGGGTAAGGTTTGAACCAGGAAGAAAATCTCGTTTGAGAGTACTGGTGGGTGATGGGACCGGAGAAATGGAGTTGCTATGGTTTCAGGGTGGGCATCTCTACAGAAAAAAATTCCAGCCGGGGGAAAAATATCTTATTACCGGAAAAGTGACCAGGTATAATCATTACCAGATGATACACCCTTATGTAGAAGTTGCTTCAAACGGTGAATTAAAGATTATTCCGGTATATCCACTTAATGTTACAATGCGTGATGCGGGTATTAGACAGCGGGTAATTGTCAAAGTAATCAGCTGGGTATTTGACAATCTCAGGCATTATCCCGGTGTTCTTCCTAAAGCGATTGAGGACAAGAAGGCATTTCCCCCTTTATGCCAATGTCTTAAAGAGATACATTTTCCAACCAGTCTTGACAAACTTGATCTGTTTGAGAGTCGCATCAGATATGAGGAGCTGTATAAGACCGCTATTGTCCTTAAATGCAGTAAAAAGAAATTTACATTGCCAGGCAGATCGATGGACCCTGGAGATCTGGCAACCCGCTTTTCAGGAAAACTCCCGTTTACTCTGACAGATGATCAGAAAAAAGCGATTGAGGTACTTTTTGCCGATGCAAAAAGCCCGCAGCGAATGCACCGGCTGCTGCAGGGAGATGTAGGGTCTGGTAAAACAGTGGTGGCCTTTTTTGGCTGTCTGCCTGCTCTCAATGAAAACCTGCAGGTAGCCTGGCTTAGTCCAACCGAAGTACTGGCACGTCAAAGCTGGCAGCAACTTTCTTTGTGGCTCTCAAACATTGGTCTGAAAGCCACATTAATTCTTGGAGCGATGAAAGCATCTGAAAAACAGAAAATTTTAAAAGATCTTTCAACCGGGGAAATTCAATTTGTTATAGGAACTCATGCTCTATTGCAGCCATCAGTCCGTTTTAAGGCACTGGGGATGGTAGTTATTGATGAACAACACAAATTTGGGGTACAGCAGCGTTTGAGTCTG
This sequence comes from uncultured Fibrobacter sp., assembly GCA_964411655.1. Classification (GTDB taxonomy): domain Bacteria; phylum Fibrobacterota; class Chitinivibrionia; order Chitinivibrionales; family Chitinispirillaceae; genus JAAYPC01. Next base: position 8,739 of record CAYPMS010000107.1, on the reverse strand, counting down.
CAGGAAAAGGATCCTCATTGTGATTACCTCCTTATGTCAGCGACTCCTATTCCTCAAAGCCTTGCCATGACTTTGTATGGGGATCTGGAAATAGTTACCCTAAAAAAGGGGCCTGCAGGCCGGATGCCGGTTTCTACTCATATTGTCCCTGAATATAAGAGAGCTGACATGGAGAATTATATCGCAGAGCAACTGCGTAAGAGTAATGCCCAGGCCTACTATGTGGTTCCCAGAATCGAATCTGACGAATCTGATGAACAAATCCTCAAGGATACCTTCTCCACATTTTCAAAACTGATTCAGCACCGTTTTAACGATATCGCTTGTGGCTTTATTCATGGGAAAATGGACTACGAGCAGAAGCAAAATGTCATGAACGAGTTTTCAAATGGAAAAATAAAGCTTCTGGTTTCCACATCTGTGATCGAAGTTGGTATCGATGTACCAGATGCTTCTATTATTGTAATAGAAAATGCAGATAGATTCGGCCTTGCTCAGCTTCATCAGCTCAGAGGAAGGGTTGGAAGGGGGAGCACGAAATCTTACTGTTTTTTAATGATTTCTGATAATGCCGACCAGTTGGCCAGAAAACGACTTTCGTTGTTTTGTAATAATCATAATGGTTTTGAAATCGCAGAACTGGATCTTCAGAATAGAGGGCCAGGGGAGATTTCAGGAATAAAACAGTCTGGTTGGGCAGATCTGAGAATGGCAGATATCATCAGGGATATTCAATTATTTAAGGAAATTCAAAATGAATTGGAGATAATGTTTTCTTCTTATTAACAGAAAACAGCATTAAAAGATTCTTTTGTTGCACAAAAATGCAATAATTATATTATAAACTTCTTCTTAAACTATGGAGAATTCACTCGTAAATTTTTTCACGCAGGCATAAATATGATAGCACTATCGATAGTTATTGCTTTATATATTATATGTTCAATGATATTACTGGCTTATGGTATTCAATGTTATGTACTTACATTCCTTTTCCTCAGAAAAAGAAAAGCAAAGATTACCTCGCAGCGCCAGACAATGAAATATTATGACAACATAACAGAAGAAAGTAAATATCCCAAAGTAGTAACTCAACTTCCAATGTACAATGAAAAATCTGTGGCTTGTCGTGTAATTGAAGCAGTTGCAGCCATAGATTATCCCAAATCCCGCCATGAAATACAGGTTCTTGATGACAGCAATGATGAAACGGTAAGTTATGTTGATGAAACAGTTGCACGGCTGCGTGCTTCCGGTATAAATATCAATGTAATCCGCAGGAATGACAGGACAGGTTTTAAAGCTGGTGCACTGCAGAATGGTTTGAAATATACCGATGCCGAGTTTGTGGCTATTTTTGATGCTGACTTTGTGCCCAATCCTGATTTTCTGAAAAAAGGGATGGCTTTTTTTGTTGGCAGGCCTAAACTGGGTCTTGTACAGGGGCGCTGGACTCATCTTAATCGAAAAGCTTCTCTGATCACCCGTGGCCAGGCAATGGGAATAGATGGCCATTTTATGATCGAGCAGGCTGCCAGAAGCTGGAATGGTCTGTTTATGAATTTTAATGGCACAGCAGGGATTTTCAGACGTGAAGCCATAGAGGCAAGTGGTGGCTGGCAGCATGATACTCTGACAGAAGATATGGACCTGTCCTATCGCATGCAACTGGCTGAATGGGAGACTGAATACGTTCCTGAACTGGAGGTGCCTGCTGAAATTCCAGAAGATATCAATGCATTCAAGAATCAGCAGTTCAGATGGGCCAAAGGTTCTATTCAGACTGCCCTGAAAATAATTCCTATGCTGTTAAAGAAAAAGCTCTCAACTTTTAAGGTTTTGCAGGCTATCTTACACCTTACACATTACTCCGTACATCCATTGATGCTGATTCTTGCCCTCTTAACTATGCCGGTATTGTACTTTGTTAAAGTCTCTCTCTCACCATTCTGGTTCGTAATGGTTGTGTTCTGTATGATTCTGGCCACCAGCGGCCCTTCAACAATGTATATGGTCTCCCAATTTTTTATTGGGAATAAAATAAGAAAACAGATATTCCTTATTCCTGCAATGATGCTTATCGGGACTGGTCTGGCAGTAAATAATGGAAAAGCGGTCCTTGAGGCTTTACTAAAAAAGAGTTCTCCGTTTCATAGGACGCCTAAAAAGGGTGTCAAAACTAAGAACGCATACAAACCTATAAAAGATATGACCTGTATTGTCGAATTGTTGGTGGGAATTTATTGTCTTACCAGCTTTCAAATGTTCCTTGGATTCACTAATTTTCTGGTCAGCCCATTCTTAGTGCTCTATGCCTCAGGTTTTCTTTTTGTGGGCATAATCTCTATTATCCATTACCAAAGGCCGGAACTTATTGATGTTAAGCTTGAAATTCCTACTCTGGGTTGAATAAAACTATCCTCGAATAAATTCTTCTACCCAGAATTTTGACATTTTATAAGCGGTACCATATTATTCCTGCTTGATCTGTTCGTATTTCCTCAAAGAGTAATTCAGTGGAGAGGATGGTTTTATGCATTCAGCTTTTAAAATGTTTCGATTTCTGGGATTGATAGCTATAATTAGTACCTGCCAGATTTTTGGGAAAGTTCGTTATAAAGAGGTTTGTTTTACATCCATTTCCACCAAAGCTGATTTATACTATAGAACAGAGAAGGATTTTTCCTCAAATGATGATTCGCTATTTATGGATTTTTATGAACCGGAAAAAGATACCGCATCTCTGAGACCGGTCATTGTTATGTTGTATGGTGGTTCATTTTTAACTGGCAGCAGAAAAGACACTCTCATCACTACCTACAGCAATTATTTCGCAAGCTGCGGATATGCTGTGTTTGCAATCGATTATCGGATCGGATTCAATCCGGTCTCAGCTACACCTCATTTAGAGTTGGCAAAAGCATTATATAGAGCTGTACAGGATTCCAGAGCCGCTGTACGATTCATCCGAAAAAATGCGGAATCTTTTAAAATTGATACTTCTCAGATTTTCGCCATGGGATACTCTGCTGGCGCTATCACCCTTATTCATCATGCTTATCTTGACCAGACCGAAGCATCTCAGAATACCATGCTTGAACCGGTTATTTCATCATTAGGTGATTTGGATCAGGGAGATCACCTGCAATACTCAAGCAAATTGCATTGTATTATTAACTGCTGTGGTGCTATTGCCGATACATCATTTATTGAATCAGGCGATATTCCTATCCTTAGTTTTCACGGAACCGCTGACGAGATCGTTCCCTATGATACCGGATATGCTTTTAACAACCCTTCAACTGTAGCACTGTTTGGCAGTTTTATGATTGATCAGAAAGCTAAGTCGCTTGGAATACCAAGTACTCTGGTTACCTTTGAAGGTGCTGACCATTATCTGCAGGGTGAACCTAGAATCACCATTCCAATTACAACAGTTAATTTTCTGTATGGGTTCATGAGTGGTTCAAATATCCGGTTTAAGCAGCCCTTGAAACCAACAAAAATGATTCCCTATGCTACTCATAATCATTATTTTGATTTATCCGGAAGATTGATTAAAAATCAATCAATACTGTCTTCTGCTTTGATTGTAAACAGAGGGTACAGCAAAAATGGTAAGACTTTAATGATGATAAAATCGAGAACTGATAGACAATGATTTTCATGGATACCACTGTTGTATATTTAAGCGTAATTTTTCCACTAATAGCGTTCCAATTTGGAACATCTGCTTCATAATGAGATGTTTTTTCCAGAGGATAAATCTTTTATCTTATCAGTTTTGGTCATTGATACAACTGAAGTATTCTACACCAATCCCGATTTTCATTCCCCAAAAATGCATTTATGGGCCTAATTACAAAACAAAAATAGTGGCTAATTCCAAAATGGAGGGCCAGGTTCGAAAATTGAGAGATCGCAGAAAAAATGGCATAGATTTTGATTGGTCGTGGGATACTTTATGCCAAATGGAAACAATTATCATTTATTTATAATTTAGGAGGCCTTTATGGGTAAGATTATAGGAATTGACCTGGGAACCACCAACTCCTGTGTTTCTGTTATGGAGGCTGGAAAACCGGTAGTAATAGCGAATTCAGAAGGGGGCCGAACAACTCCTTCTATCGTGGGATTTACTAAAACAGGTGAAAGACTGGTAGGTGCCATTGCAAAAAGGCAAGCAATAACTAATCCGGAAAACACAATATATTCTATTAAACGTTTTATGGGCCGCAGGCACAACGAAGTGCAATCTGAGGAAAAAAGGGTCCCATACAATGTCGTTGGTAATCCGGAAGATCCGGTAAAGGTCCGTGTTTTAGGAAAAGAATACACTCCACCTGAAATCTCTGCTATGATTCTTCAGTATATGAAAAAAGCCGCAGAAGATTATCTGGGAGAAACAGTTACCGAGGCGGTAATAACGGTTCCGGCCTATTTTAATGATGCTCAGCGGCAGGCTACCAAAGATGCTGGCAGAATAGCTGGTTTGGACGTAAAAAGAATAATTAATGAACCGACTGCAGCATCTCTGGCTTATGGTTTGGAAAAGAAGCATAACGAAAAAATAGCAGTTTATGACCTTGGTGGTGGTACCTTCGACATTTCTATTTTGGAATTGGGTGAAGGTGTCTTCGAAGTTAAATCCACAAATGGAGATACTCACCTTGGAGGCGATGATTTTGACAAGGTACTCATTGATTTTATTGCAGAAGAGTTTAAAAGAGATAATGGCATAGATTTAAGAAATGATCGTATGGCGCTTCAGAGATTGAAGGAAGCGGCAGAAAAAGCCAAAATCGAACTCTCTTCTGCCATGCAGACCATTGTCAATCTGCCCTTTATTACCGCAGATGCCAGCGGGCCCCGGCACTTGGAGATGACTATCACCAGAGCCAAATTCGAGCAGCTTGCACACGATCTGATCGAGCGCACTGTGGAACCATGCCAAAAAGCACTGGCCGATGCTCATCTCTCTGCAAAAGACATTGATGAGGTTATTCTGGTTGGAGGTGCTACCAGAATGCCGGCGGTTCAGCGGAAGGTTGAGGAAATTTTTGGCAAGGTGCCCAACAAGAGTGTCAATCCTGATGAGGTTGTAGCGATCGGTGCCGCAATCCAGGGGGCTATTCTCAGTGGAGATCAAAGCGTAAAAGACGTTCTTTTGCTGGATGTAACTCCGCTTTCTCTGGGTATTGAAACCCTTGGTGGTGTAATGACTAAATTGATCGAAAGAAATACCACCATTCCTACAAAGAAAAGCCAGATCTTCTCTACTGCTGCAGATAATCAGACCGCGGTTACTATTATGGTGTACCAGGGTGAAAGAGAGATGGCAGCCCATAACCGGCTCCTGGGAAAATTTGACCTGATTGGTATTCCTCCTGCACCTCGTGGAATGCCCCAGATTGAAGTCACTTTTGATATCGATGCAAATGGTATTCTAAATGTCAGTGCAAAAGATCTGGGAACTGGAAAACAGCAGCAGATTCGCATTGAATCTTCCAGCGGGCTTTCTGAATCCGAAATTCAGAAAATGGTAAAGGAAGCCGAAGCGAATGCTGCCAGAGATAAAGAGGAAAAAGAACGGGTTGAGGTGAAAAATCAGGCAGATCAGCTTATCTATCAGACAGAAAAAACTCTGGGAGAAGTTGAAGGTAAAATCTCTGCAGATGACAAAGGCAAGATTAACAGTGCTCTGAACGACCTTAAGGAAAAAGCAAAAGGTGACGATATTGCTGCTATTAAAGCCAGTATCGATTCCTTGATGAAGGCATCACATTCCATGGCAGAAGCTCTTTATAAGCAGGGTGGAGCTGCACAGGGTGCTCAGGGGCCAGGGACAGCTGGTGGAGCTCAACAGCCAAAGGAAGAAAAGGGTGATCAGAACAAAAAAGGCGACGGTGCTGTTGATGCCGATTTTGAAGTTGTGGATTAATTTTGAGTTCTGTTTAAATAAACTGAAGGGCGGTCCAAAGAAGGCCGCCCATTTTATTTTTAAGGATTACAATAATGAATTCAGAGATGCTTTCTTTCCAGAAAGATAATAAAAGGTTTAATTATCGCTCTGTTGCAGTATTTATAGATCAGCAAAAGGTGCTTCTTCATCGGGTGGGGGATAACCCTTATTGGTCTTTGCCCGGGGGGCGAGTAGAGTTTATGGAAAGTGCCAATACAACAATAATCAGGGAAATGAAAGAAGAACTGGACATTGAATGTCAGATTATCAGACCGTTATGGATAATTGAAAATTTTTTCTCATATAAAGAGGTAAAACAGCACGAGATAGCTTTTTATTTCCTGGTCAGCGTTCCGGAGCAATTGCTAAAAAGAGGAAAAGAATTTGAAGTGTTGGAGAACGGTGTAACCAGATTACATTTCAGATGGGCTGAAATCTCCAGATTGGATGAGGAAATACTGTTTCCTAAAGTCTTAAAGTCCTCACTTAAGGATCTTCCACCAACAATGGAATATATTGTGCATAGGGCATAGGGCAATATTTCTTCAGGCAGCCAGCCTTCCTTTGTAATTATTTTTTTGGCTAAGGTAATTGTTGTAAATCTCTTCAGCTGGTGCTCTTCACGCAACTGTTGAAAAATCCATTATACATCTATTTGCTTTCTCCATCAAAAGAAAAATCTGTTGACTAAGGAATGCTAAGGATGTGTTAATTTTCTGTTCAAATATTCCCTGTATAATTAACCTTAATTGCAGCATTCGGGTCGAATAGTGCTGGTTGTAAAGAAACTTGATTCCTTTTCTGCACTTTTTTACAAATTATTCCTGAAATATCTGTAAGAGTGAAGTTTACCGCTTGCCTTGGGGCAGGTTGCAATGCACTGTTAAAACCGAATTTCTGAATTGTATGCAGTTTTTAAAGTTGCTTTTTATGGAAGGGGAAAGTGATGTTTAAGGTAAACTTGTGGTAGTGAATTCGGTTTCCAACATTTTCCTGAGATAAATAAAAGGCATAAGAGACCGATGCTGTCACCATAACAGTCTCCTTGAGGTTTTTTATAATATTCCATCCCTTATCCAGGTACTTCTGATGAGTAGTATCACAAACCCAAGCAGAAATAAAGGCTGTAGTAAATGCCATATCAGAATATCGCTCAGCAGTTATCGCTTTCCTGTTTATACCTTTTGTGCTGGCAAGTTAATTTATAACCCTTTTTAGTATAGGGAAATGAAAAATGCTTGCCGGTAATGAAGGATAAACCCGGGTCCCGCCAGCTTAATTGCTCAAAAACAAAGATTTAGGTCAAATACAACTTAAGACTGATTGTTTTGGTGGCGCAAGCATAAACTTGTTTCAAAATTCATGGGGTTACCGGTGTTGACGCTTTTTGGTAACAATAGAACTTGACTCAAAGAGGCTGATACAGTAAAATTGGAAATATCTTTGTAGAAAAATCCAGTTTATTACCCTTTGTGAGGAATTATGTTCACTTTTTTCAGAACTCGGATCAGAAATAAAATCGTTTTATTACCGGTATTGGCTGTGCTGGTTATGAGTATTTCCACAATGATTTACTTTCCAACCAACAAAAGAACAGAACTTCAGAATGTTCTCTCAGAGCAGGTTACTGCTACAGCGGACCTTTTGGCATTCGGCCTTGGAGTAGCTCTTGACTCCGATCGGTTTGAGGCTATAACCGAAGGCTTCGATGTCACTAAAGGAGTTGGAGCTGTGTCCTATATATTGATATATGACAATGAGGACAACTTTATGGCCGCATATAACCCGGACAGCATAAAAATCAGTAAGACCAGATCAGATTTTAATCACAAACCAGTGAAAAATGGCGCATATCTGGAAAAAGCTACGAAAATCAGATTTAAAACACAATCCTATGGCACACTGGTAGTAGGTGTTTCCACCGCATCCATCAATGCCAATGTACGTTCTTCTTTTCTGGTATTATTGGCAATAAGTGTGGGGTTGATTGTGCTTTCTATACTGGTATCGATGATATTCAGCTCACGCATAGTTGAACCGTTGGCTGCTGTTCAGAATGCGGTGAATGCTTTAGGGCAGCGTAATCTTACAAAACATTGTAAAGTTGATACTGCAGATGAGACAGCTCAGATGGCGGAATCAGTCAATACTGCAATCGACTCGCTCCGTCAATCTCTATCTGTTACTTCCAGTGGTGCAACCAGAATCTCTACTGCAGTGACTACTCTTTCTGGTGTATCTGAAATAATGGCTTCCAATTCAGCCAAAATGGCAGATAAATCTCAAACCGTATCTAAAGCTATCTCAGAAGCCATGACCAGAATAGAAAACATGAAAAATTCCTCCAACGAGGTGACTACTTCTATCCAGTCAATGGCCAGCTCAATAGATGAGATGAATGCCTCACTGAATGAAGTGGCAAAAAATTGCGCCAACGAATCAAGTATCGCCGCAACTGCATCTTCTAAAGTCAACGAAGCCCAATCGGTGATGACGGCATTGGGTAATGCCGCCAAAGAGATAACTACCATCAATGACCTGATTAACAACATCGCTCAACAGACAAAGCTGCTTGCACTCAATGCCACAATCGAAGCGGCCAGTGCAGGAAATGCAGGAAAAGGTTTTGCAGTAGTGGCTCAGGAAGTGAAATCATTGGCTCAGCAGACAGATGGTGCCACCAATGAGATTGCCCGCCAGATTGAAGGTATTCAGACAAAAACAAAAAGTGCTATCGAAGTAATTACAGAGATCGCGACCGTTGTTGAAGAAATTAA
>CAYPMS010000106.1:0-12196 GCA_964411655.1 uncultured Fibrobacter sp. | reverse complement strand
GATTTTTGGAAGCTGCGTCATTATACTTTGCCTGCAGTTGTGCGGCTGTAAAATTGTTCCAGCCCAAAGACGAGAATTTTAATATTTTATCAGAAGGAATATGTTCTATACCAGCTTCAAGATGCGGTTCCTTCCCGGTGTTCATCCCTAATTTTGATGCTATATCAATTTCCCCGTGATTATTAATCGGAGCCGGTGATGCATTCTTGATGTTGTGTTCTATACTATATTGACCCGAATACATAAACGGGTTATTGTTCATGTCAAAGTACCCGGATGCAATCTGCCCATTCACAAATGCAGCACCGTAAAGTTTCAGATCTGGACCGATATAAACTTTCTTCTCGAATCCGGATTTGCCATAGATTGATAGACCATTGCTACCCTTTACTTCCAAAGGTGTCTGAAAATATGCATTTCCATTTATGGTTATAGGTATGTCAAATTCACTGGTTTTATCAGAATTACCGGTTTTAAAATTCCCGTTTATTACACTTCCAACAGCACCACCGTTAAAATGCACATCTGCACCGAAGTAAACATTTCCATTCACATTAATTTTTACATCAAAGTTCCGTCCTTCACCAGCCAGATGGATTGCATCTTTCTGCGCCCATGAATTTCCCAGTCCGATTCCCCTTAGTTTGTAAAGTCCGACTGCCTTTTTCTTTCCACCTGCACCACCATAACCAATACCCTGGACCTGCAACAAATAACTGATTGAATCAAATTTCATAATGCAAGCCGAAAATGATGGTGCATCGTTACTGTCCCATGATTTTATTCTCTGTTCAGATGATGCATTTTCAGCATCAGTCAATAACCACTTGTTGGAAGGTTTATTATTATATTTTTTTAATATCTCCAGAACATTCTGAGGCTGGTTACTGCACTGTCCCTCAAAGGCATCCAGAGCCGACCTGGCTGCTGAAGCTGCAGAACGCACTTTGGAATAATCGGTTGCAGAACTGCGGTCCTTCTGGCTTATGTACATTATAGATACACCGCTTATAGAAGCTATAAACAATACAGCAAGTCCATATACAACTGCAAAACCATCGTTCTTAAAAACAAACTTTTTCATCTTCTGCTCCAATACCCACAGGTAACGGCTACTAAAAAGTACCGTTATTTAAAACTTCCACCGTCTCCTTTACAACCCTCCAAACATAAGGACCCGAAACCGGAACCTGTACGTTGGCTATCGATATATTCTGATTCGAAGCAGCAGCCGCTTTGCCACTGCTTCTGACGAGAGCAAAAATTTTTATCGCTTTTACTGCCTTTTTCTTAGAACTTACCGGGTCATTTTCCCACTTATACTCCCCCAGGTCTGCTCTTCTTACTTCCACACTGCTGATATCCAACTCCCCTTTTCCATGGCACCAGTAGTCAAAAGAAACTGTCGCTTCATTTTCTGCACGGACCGGCATGACAATGTCCATCTTTGATCCATTTACCAGAAATCTTTCACTGGCGATAACCGAATTGGAGGAGAAGCTTCTGATACTGCACTTTATAGAATCAAGATTCTGAGGGAAATCTCCTGATGAAGAAATTTGAAAGCAAACACGTATTCTTTGATCTCTGGGAATTTTGAAACTTTGAAGACTCTTGATAGATCCGCTACCGGGTTGAGTAACAGAAACTTTCATTGATCCACTTAGACCAACCCCATAAGGAGCAGACCAGTTATTATTGTTCATCGTCCTTTGATCTAACAGCATAGTATCCATGGTCAGAACCCCATACTGAAATTGGAGTGCATATACATTTTCTGCTATGTTTACATTTTTCCCTTCTGCATATCTTTTAAGAATAGTTCCATCAAGATAATACCGAATGGTGTCCACACCGACCTTGTTCCCATTATCGTTTAATCTCAATTTATAAATGGTGAGAGTATCTCCGGGGTTACCTTCCTTATGTATAAAAGAAGATGAATCCGACAGAAATGTACCTGGATCGGTTGATATGGTAAAAGTGCCGGGCCCACTGCTTACTAAGTAGGTTTTCAACCCGGTGTTTCTTATCTCCCTGGAAAGCATAGCCAGGACATCACGTGATTCGGACTGCAGTTTAGAGATGCGCCTTTCACTGGTATAGCCTCCCAGAAGTTGTTTCATTTGTGAACCGACAAAAAGAGAAACAACTGAAAAGAGAACTATATATACCAGAAGTTCGATAAGGGTAACTCCTTTTCTGTTCAATTTAAAGCCCCCATGAAATTAACCATTTTTTCATTACTGCCGATCTCGTACTTCACAGTTATTATTGCCCTTTTAATGAAACCGGTATCCTTTACAGACCAGCTTCTTACATAGCTGGTATTATTGGCAGTAACAGTATCGTTGCCAGAGACCGGGAAGGCTTCTGCTGAAAGTTCGATAAACTTCTCCTGAGCGAGAACCTGAGCAGCTTCCGAACCTCTGGCATCACCCAGCATGGTAAAAGAGTTGCGGGAAAATGCCATAATGAGCATAGCTGTTAAACCGATAATAACAATGGCAATGCTGATTTCCACCAGTGATGCCCCGGAATTCATTGAACGCTCCATGCTCCTCCATTCCAACTGTAAATTTTCAGATTCTGTGAGGTAAAGGATGTAATACAATAAGCTTTACCAGTCAATTTTGGCGAATGCAGATACAGACATCCGGCATTTATACTACCCAATGCGTCGTTAGTTACAATGAACAGATCTGACCACTGCCCTGCTGCAACTTTACCAGATAAAGGCAGTTGTGAACCTGGGGGAGCAGAGCCGGGTGCAGAACCGGAAGGCAATCCCAACTGTACATTTTTATTAACTTTCCAGGCATAGCTGAATTCGGATGCCTGAGCAGCAGTGTCTCCATTCTGGTCTATAAACACACTGCAAGACTCTGCACCGAAACGTACCATCACATTGGCATCGTTTTTCAAAGCAAGCGGGCGCATGGAAGAAAGCTGCATCATCATCTCAAATGAAGCTTTCTGAAGCTGATTGTACAATATCGATTTTCTCAGAGTAATGGTTGCATAGGCACCCATCACTGCCACAATAACCATCACAACAATCAGTTCAAGAAATGTAAACCCTTTCGAGGATTTCCTGGTGTAATTACTGCAGCTCATCTCGGTCATAACCTTCCTGGAAATTTAACCGTTTAATATAATTATATAGCTAACGGCCCAAAATTGCAATTATCCGATGATGCCGCTATTGCTGCCATCAACTAACCCAGGACTCCTGAAGACCATGTGCAGAGATCAAATACAAAGATCGCGTACTGATGCTATGTACCAAGACTGCGGAGAGAATATAGATAATTTTAACTTCTGAATATTGAACCAGTTAGAAGGCTGTCACCTATTTGCCGGTATGTTTTCTTAATGTGGTCCAAACCGGGATTTTCTCCCAAAGATCTTAAAATTCTGGAGGAAAGCGTCCCCTCATTGAGAATAAGATCAAGTACCGGCATAAATGGTGTAATCCATTGTCTGTCATAACTCTGCAGTTGTTCTATAAGATATTTCCACAACTGCCCTGCTGAACAGACTCTGTTCAAACCCATTGCAGAAAGAAAGCGATTATCATCGATTACAGCATTTTCCCCATTCTTAATGGTTCTTAGAAAAATCTCTTTCAGTGGAGCTGTCTGCCAGGCTTTTTGCTCATTCAATGAACAAAACCTCTCCTCTACCATCATACGGATTACACCGATTACCGCAGCGGCAATCGCGATATCAGAAAAGGGAGTTTCCTGCACATCGATAACCCTGATTTCGATGGAATTTCTTTCAAAACGTGCAATCGCACCCCGGGCATTAACCCACTCTTCCTGCAGCGTTTTTTCGGAGTCATAAGGCGCAAGGTCATGATAAATCCTTTGCAGAATATTCTGCCGGTATTCTGGAATAGAAAAAACCGGCTCAGGGATAACATCACCGGTAATCGAGGGAATTTTCAGGGAATTGGTTCTATAGACTTCCATTCTGGTATCTTTGTACCCGGTGATCTTGCCGTCTGCAAGAGGTGAACCGGCGCTAAGAGCTGGAATTAAAGGAAGAATCAGCCGGATTGCGGCATGCAATCTGCAGAATTCTTCATCGTTGGCGAATGGAAGATTAATGTGCATGCTCTGAAGATTTGCCCAGCCATGACCTTTACAGCCAAAGATGCTGTTAAAAGCCTGGTAAATGGGGTTATAATCATGAGGCCATAAATGCATTTCAGTTGATGGGTCCATAAACGGATGCATGGGTCCGGATAATAAACGGCCATTAAAATTATCAAGCAGCGATTGAATATGCAGAATATTTCTATGAAACAGCTCTGCAATACCATGCAATGAACAAACCGGCTCTGTAGTTTTTAGCTCAACAACATGCAGCACCAGTTCATTTGACCAGGAGATCTTTTCTAACGCAATTTCATTCTTTATAGAGCCACAGGCTTTTTCTATAAGTTTATCGGTCACTGGAAACACTTTCAGGGTGTCATTATCCACGATCATATATTCCAGTTCGATCCCGAATTTTTCAAAAAGATGATACACGTTACTCCAATGAATTTATGTTATTGTGATTAATCTGAAATGTCCCTCTTAATAGGCAATACCGTTTTTGCTTGTAAGAATCCGTTTCAGAAACACTTCCATGATTCTTTCATAGAGGTTCTGCTTTGCCACCAGGTCTTCGATTCCGGCATCCACATTAGGGTTATCATTTATTTCCATTATATAGTATTTTTTATCGACCTGTTTGATATCGACCCCGTATAAACCATCGCCGATCAGATTGGCGGCTTTCAGAGCAAGACGAATCACCTGAAAAGGAGCAAGCTCAACCGGAAGAGTCTCGAAACGACCTTCCAGTTTTCTTCCGATCGAATCGCGTTTTATTATCTGCCAATGATTTCTGGCCATGAAATATTTACATACAAAAAGTGGCTTACGGTCAAAAATGCCGACTCGCCAGTCAAAATCTGTAGGCAGATATTCCTGAACCACAATCAGGTCTGATTTAGAGAGCATGCGATTTGCTTCCCTCATAAACATCTCTTCAGTATCGGTTTTTAGAACACCCTGAGAAAATGCGCTGTCAGGCTGTTTCAGCACGCAGGGAACTCCGATTTCCCTGAGGCATTCTTCCAGATTGTCTTTATGGGCAATGCTGGTTTTTGGAGTAGGAATGTTGTGGCAATCAAGCAGTTCTGCAAGATATACTTTATTGGAACACCTGAGAATCGATTCCGGGTTATCTACTACAACCAGTCCTTCTGCTTCAGCTCTTCTGGCAAATCTGTAAGTATGATGATTTACGCTGGTAGTCTCCCTTATAAACAGGGCATCATATTCAGCAATTCGTCCATAATCATCTCTGCTTATTACTTCGGTGTTAAGTCCCAGTCTTTCACCGGCTGAGATGAATCGTTTTATAGCTTTTTCATTGGAGGGGCCTTCCTTCTCCTCTGGATCCCAGAGGATAGCCAGGTCATAGCGCAAAGTCCTTCGTTTAACTGTACTGACTACCCTTCCGGAAAAATGCCCTGTGGCCACCTCCACCAGAAATTTATGATGCTGCTCCGGAATTTCACCGGTAGATACAGGATCGATATTGTGCAGATGCCACCCATCTTTTTCCCGAAGAAATTCTGCCTTTAAAAGCGGTGCGGGGAAAAGATTGTACAGGTGCAAAGCCAGTCGGTCAAATTGTCTGGTTACTGACCGTCCGAAATAAATACTCATATTGTAAGTTTCTTCCTGGATTGAAGAGAGATTTTTCTGTATCAACTCATCGAGATCATCATCGACAAACCGTATCAGGGTCTGGCTCTTCATATCCTGTATGGTTGAAATATTGGGAAGCGGTTTGTGTCCCCGGGCAGAAGCCAGTAAAGATACATAATAGCCGATACTCTGGTATTTGTATGATTTACAAAGATTAAAGACACGTACCTGACGCATTTGGCTGTAGTGTTCTTCTGAAAGATAGGATTTGGCTGAAACCAGCTCAACTCCCGGTATTTCAAATGTCCAGTTTTTAGGGTTATTGACGACTATCAGATTAGGCATTAATCACTCACAGTTTTTCGATTATTAGAAGATTTGCATCATAGGTAAGTACACCCAGCAGTGTTGCACAAACGATCCTGTCGATCCCAATCCGATAATTTCTGTTCACAGAAATGGGATTAGGTCCCAATGGATCAGCTACATGTACCTTTTTTTCATCATTATCATATCCATGCAGAACCACAAAATGACCACTGGAATATCCCCTGACATCATCATAATCACTCTTTTCTCCGCCGGTTTCCCGTGCACTTTGATATAGAAATGTAGCACTCAACCCGGCAATAACAGGCTTTCCACTTGCAAAACAGTCTGAGATCAAAGCCGAATTAAAATCCCGGAATTTAACAATTCCACCTAAATCTATAAAATGCAGGTAAGCATTGGTGACAATCTGAAGTTTCGAATCGGATTTGTGCTTCGCCTGTAATTTGAGCTTATAGCTTAAATCTACAACAGGATCGGTATTGAACCAGGTTGGATCGAAAAAATGCAGGTCATAGCTGATGATCGTAGCCCGGTAGCCCCGCTGAAGTGCATGACTACCCAGAAACACTGCCAGAGTTCCACCATCTTCCAGAGTCTCCACTCCGGAGATCACCTCCTCCAGAGTTATGGAATCCTGATAATATCTATAAACAGCATGTAAACAGGTGGGACCGCATGTGGATTCGGTCGGTTGAGAAAGTATGGTAAATGGTAAATGCATTTCTATACAGGATGGGGACACCATCCAGCCCTTAATATTTTCTTGCTGAAAATCAGGAATGCTAAAATACACCAAACATTATTTCTGTGGCAAATGTTTTTATTAACTTCAATCGCACTCTCGATTAATTATCCATTACGATTTGCATGCCGTTTCATTTTGTATTCATATATCGTTCTGCTTTGAAACAACCAATCAGACCAAACTACAAAAATCCACCTTCGATTAAACTTTTTCAGTGCAAATCACTGTTGTGGCATAGCTTTTGCACAATATGCCGAACCCAAGAAGGGAGCCAATTATGGATATAGGAAAATTTACCCGTAAATCTCAGGAAGCCCTCAGCAATGCAAACTCCATTGCTGTAGAATTGAACCATCAGGAACTGGTTCCATTGCATCTTATACTTGCCCTTATAAGACAGCAGGATGGACTGATTCCATCGATTCTGGATCGCATGGGCATATTGCCTGCAAAAGCAGATGACGCGGCAATGGAACTCCTTAGAAAAATACCGGCAGTCACCGGTCAGGGACTGCAAACCTTTATGTCCCGTTCTCTGACAGCTGTCTTAAATGAAGCTCAACGGCTGGCTTCTGAAATGAAAGACGAGTATGTCAGTGTTGAACACCTGTTCTTAGCTGCACTTAATAAAGACCGAGATACTCAGCTGTTTGCTAAAAAATTAAACCTCTCACAAGCAGCGGTTCTTGAAATACTGAAAAATATCCGCGGAAACCAGAGGGTTACCTCTGCTGATCCGGAAAGCACTTTCAATGCCATCGAAAAATATGCCCGAAACCTTACGCAAATGGCAAATCAGGGGAAACTCGATCCGGTTATCGGCCGGGATGAAGAGATCCGCAGAGTTATCCAGATACTCTCCAGACGCACCAAGAATAATCCGGTTCTTATCGGTGATCCAGGTGTGGGTAAAACCGCTATTGTAGAAGGTTTGGCTTTGCGGATTGTTAAAGGTGATGTTCCCGAAGGACTGAAAAACCGCCAGATTGTCGCTTTGGATATGGGAGCGCTGGTAGCAGGAGCAAAATTCAGAGGTGAATTTGAAGAAAGGTTAAAAGCGGTTCTCAACGAAGTGGTTAAAAGCGGAAATATCATTTTGTTTATCGATGAGCTTCACACCGTTGTGGGTGCCGGAGCTGCCGAAGGATCCATAGATGCCGGAAACATGCTCAAGCCCATGCTTGCCAGAGGGGAACTTCATACTATCGGAGCCACCACCCTCGATGAATATCGTAAATATGTCGAAAAAGACAAGGCACTGGAAAGAAGATTCCAGACTGTAATGGTAAATCAGCCATCAGTCCAGGATACTATCTCCATACTCCGTGGATTGCGTGAACGTTATGAGGTACACCATGGTGTACATATCAGAGACAATGCTCTGATAGCAGCGGCCGTACTTTCGGATCGCTACATCAGCGATCGTTTTCTTCCTGATAAAGCAATCGACCTGGTAGATGAAGCTGCAGCAAAGCTCAGGACCGAAATTGACAGCAGCCCTGCCGAACTGGATGAAGTAATGCGCAGACAGATGCAACTGGAGATCGAAATCGAAGGGTTAAAAAAAGAAAAAGACCCATCATCCCGTGAAAAACTCTCCAAACTGCAGCATGAACTCGCTGAAGTCAAATCAGAGGCATCGGAACTGAGAGCTCAATGGGAAGCTGAAAAACAGAAAGTAGCTCATTTACAATCTTTACGGGAGCAGCTCGAGCAGACCCGCCATGAGCTGGAACGGGCAGAACGGGATTATAATCTGAGTAAAGCTGCAGAACTGCGTCATGGCAGGATCCCCAGCCTGGAGAAAGAACTCAAAGCTGCCGAAGAGCAGATAAGAAACCAGAACGACCACAAAAAACTGTTGAAAGAGGACGTTGACGAAGAAGATATCGCCGAAATTATCAGCAGATGGACCCATATTCCGGTAAGCAAACTGGTACAGGGTGAGAAAGAAAAACTACTGAATCTCTCTCAAAATCTGCATAAAAGGGTTGTTGGCCAGAATGAGGCAGTTGATGCAGTTGCTGATGCCGTGTTAAGAGCCAGATCCGGTCTTCAGGATCCCAACCGCCCTATCGGAAGCTTTATTTTCCTGGGGCCAACAGGAGTTGGGAAAACCGAACTTGCCAGAGCTTTGGCATTTAATCTCTTTGACGACGAACGGGCAATGATAAGAATCGACATGTCAGAATATATGGAAAAATTCGCAGTCTCCAGGCTTCTTGGGGCTCCTCCAGGATATGTTGGATACGAAGAGGGAGGACAGTTGACCGAAGCCGTAAGGCGGCACCCCTATTCAGTGATCCTGTTTGATGAAATCGAAAAGGCACATCCTGATGTGTTTAATATACTTTTGCAAATTCTGGATGATGGCCGGATCACCGATTCGCAGGGACGGTTGATAAACTTCAAAAACACCATAATAATAATGACATCCAATATCGGATCTCAACATATAGCTGATTTTAATGGTGGAGAAGGATATGAGAGTATCCGCTCTACGGTAATGAATGAGCTGAGAAATTACTTCAGACCGGAGTTCATTAATCGTATAGATGAAATCGTAGTCTTTCATTCACTTTCAAAACAACACATATTGGGTATTGTGTCAATACAACTGGAATCTCTTTTCAACAGGCTTCAAAACCTGAAAATGAAACTCTTGGTCGAAGAGAGTGCCAAAAGCCTTATCGCCGAAAAAGGTTTCGAACCGGTATACGGTGCACGGCCACTCAAAAGAGTCATTCAGAAAGAGATTGAAACGCCCATTTCACGTATGATAATTTCGGGTGAACTTAAAGAGGGCAATTCTGTAGTTGTGTCGGCAAGCGGTGATCAGTTCACCTTTGAGGTGGAATGAATAAAATGGTGCGCTCCATTTCGGTGAAAGGAAATGGAGCCATTTTTTTTATCCAAAAGTGGTTCCATTCCATCCCCAGTTAGAGGCAGGGATATCGGAAAAATTACAGTAAATTCGATCTTTGTCTAATGCCAGTTCTTTGTGCAGATAGTCACAGATTTTTTGAGAAAGCATCTTGCTTGTTGAAGCATTGATTCCTCCTATACTTCTGAGATCGACAAAAGCCGCCCCCTCCTGAGAACCTGCCATATTGATTTTACTTTCCGTAACAGAAACCATCATATAGCTCTGTGGTTTCCCCATACTCTGAGCTACCAGTTTAGAGAGTTCCGAAAGAATTTTATTCGCCACCGTTTCATCGGTTTTTTTGTTCAGGTAAAGATTCAAAAATGGCATCTGCAGACTCCTTCATAAAAAAAGTGCTATGATAATTAATTCATAAAAAACGGCATTAATAAGGTGATGAAATGAAGATAGTTACGGCAGAAAAGATCTGCAAGATCAGTGATGTTAAGATGCCTCATCTGCTTTTACCCGACACTGGCATGACATGCTGTATGCAAGCGACAGATGAATTTTTTCCGCTAAAATTAACATATATACACGATCCGGTTCTCATTTTCAGGCAAAGATAACTGTAGACCCATGCTGATTTTTGAATTTTGAATTGAGGTAAATGAATGTTTTTTTGGGTGAGAAGAAAGGGTTTCTCAAGATAGCTCTTTTTAAGGTTTTTTGAACAGATTCAGAAACCGTTTCTCATAGATCTCATAAAGTCCCCATTTATCCAGTTCTGCTTTAAGTTCCATGGCTCTGGCCTTGTCCTTTTTCTGGGAAAGTTCTCTGAAAAGCCGCTCAATACGAGCCATTACATATTCAGGTACTTTATCATCTTTCATCTCTGATGGCGCAGCCATCTGCTGCTCTTCGAAAAGGTCCTGTTCTTCCTGTTCCATAAGCATAGGAAGAACATTTCGAAGCCGTTCTTCGATCTCCGCAAAGGATTCCTCCGATTCGGCCACACCCTTTTCCAGCTCGGAAGTATCGATATCCAGATCATTAATTCGTGCCAGGCACTTCACAATTGCCAATGAGCCTTTGGGATAAGCCATCGCTGCGGCATAGGTGGGGATGGTAGCCAAAATGCAGGCAGCCTCGATATTCTGGGAAGCAGCTATTCCCAGAAGCAACCCACTGAGCCCACTTATATAACCTTCATTTAGCGGCTTTATTCCGTAGCTTTCAAGTTCCCTGAGAAAATATCTCTGGTTTGCAGCCACATAGATTTCCGATTCCGCTTTGTAGCTCATGGCCAAAGGCAAGGCTGCTGCAGTATAGATACGTGGTGCTTTGAGTTTTTTTGCCACCTCCAGTACAGTCTGAGCAATGGTGACCGCATCCTGCCCTTCGGTTTGAATTGTGCTCTCAAAAAAAACCAGATTAGGTTCGTGCTGCTCATGAAAAAAACTTCGGGGAAGCTCCGGAAAACTGGCTATACCCTCATTTACCACCACCTCCTCTGGAACATAGAAAGGCTCCATATCCAGTTCGGCAAAAAGACGCGCATCTACAGTTCGCCTCAGATAATCCATAGCCATCAGCGCCACATTTCCCATTCCAGGCCAGGCGGCAAACATGATTGGAGGTGAGTTGAAATTAATATTTTCAATTTTTCGCATAAATTTTCCCCGAAGATGCAGTATTGCGGCCTATAAATAAGCTGACCGCAAGTAATATGCCTGAAAACAGACTTATCACCAGTTAATCTTCAGTCCATAGAGCTGTTTTATCTTCAGCATAGCCCTGGCATTGCCTAAAGCATCCTGCAGAGGGTTGTGTGCATAACGGCTCTTCTTTTTAAAATGCTTAAATCTGCTGTACATATTTTTCTTCAGCCCTAAAAAAAGCGATACGAGATTAATGGAACTATACCAGAAAGGATTAAATCCCAGAAAGTGATAGAAATACCAATTGACATATTGCCAATCGAATCCGTTATCCGAAACGAAATAAAGGTGTTTTCCACCCTCGATATAGAGCCACTGGACAAAATGGCGCAATACGCTCTGAGGTTTCTCAAAGGAAAGTGTCTGCTCACGGCTGAAGCCACAGATCTTTAAAGAATCCGGCATCCATTTTTCTGAGATGGGGTGAAGTCTGGCATAGAAAGTCTTCTGAAGCGAAGGCTCAATAATAACCGCCCCAAGAGCCACCATGGAATAGTCCCCCGGTATAGGTCCATCAGCCTCTACATCCACAGATACCCAACTCATTAGCAGAGTATACCAGCAAAAGAAGACCCATCTATCAACCTGACAGGATTTTCCAGTAATTATTTCTGAAGTGGTTCTTTAATGAAAAAAATAAAATTTACAGACCGATTAAAAAAAGAGCAGTTTTTAAGGTGTAGAGATAATCACTCTGTCACCCATTTCTGGAGTGCCTCGATAAGCTTTATTGCCTGCTCCTTACTGGAGATGTTAAATTTAGCCTGCTGACGGTACTCATCCTCAATTTTGCGATATCTGCGAATTGAGTAGCGAT
>CAYPMS010000105.1:0-12310 GCA_964411655.1 uncultured Fibrobacter sp. | reverse complement strand
AATATAATCCTTATCCACCTATCTATGAGGTTTACACAAAAATTTCAGCACTTCCTTCATAGTCGCTCCATTTCAAAGAAACTCTTATATGTGTTTTATCGTTTTATGCACTCAATAATGATGTGTTTTAATTATCATACCTTAATATAATAACACCAAATAATTGTCTAAAATCGTTTATTTGTTTGCGCAATGATATAACACACCGATTCATCTGCATTTTTCACTCCCATATTAACAATGCTTCTATCATTACGTACTTTAACTTTACCATGAAGATCCCTTTACTTTCACCCGATCAACACTTCTCTCAACCTCTTCACCATCTCCACCGAAGGCCTCTCGAAATAAACTCCACTATCACTTTTTCCATCGATCCCCCTCAAAAAGAAGTAGTACACTCCACCAAAATTCTTCTGATAACTGTATCCCTTATATCGGAGCTGAAGATATTTATCAACAGCAGTCAGGTATATATGATATTGAAGGATATAATGCTCAGACTTCATTGCTTCCTTCAGTGATTCGGCATTGTAATCCTCATAGCGATCTCCCAAATGGTTCGATTTCCAATCCAGAATGAAAAAACGGCCATCTCTCTCAAAGAGAAGATCGATATATCCTTTCATAAAACCGCCGGAAGATGAAAAATGTAACCCTTCCGCCTGATAATCAGAAGAGAACAGATCGGTTTGTAACTGACCCGAAAAGAGCTGTGAAAGATCCGATGGGGAGATCTTTTTCAGTGGAAAGTAAAATTCCATCTCTTTTATACAGGACCTGCCAGGGATCTCTGAAAGCTTGAAGACTTCAGCTCCATCTTTCAGAGGAGTATTTAACGTATCGTTAACCAGTTTCGAAATTATCGGTTTCCAGGAACGGTCGAATCCATAAAGATCAAGAAGCCTCTCCAGATCGACTTTTTGCTGGATCGAGTTAGGATCAGAAAAATCGATCTGCTCAAAAATGCTGTGAAGAAAAGTACCTGCAATTGATCCTCTTGGGAAATTGAAGATCGTGTAATCCTCGTTTTCTGTATCATTGCCAGTAAAATCATCATGCACTGGACTGAAATCATAATCGGGAGATTCCGGCACATAATGATTTCTGGTCAACGAGCTGAAACTGGAGATCTTCCATGATTCAGGAATGCCGCCTTCCAGTTTCAAATATGATAACTGTTTCTGATTGGTTTGCTGCATTACGATTTTTTTCGGCTCAGCTTGTTTTTCCAGAACTGTAATCGATCGATTCTGGTTACTTAATTCTGAAAGAATCTGCCGGATCTGCTCGAATGAGAGAGATTTCACTTTTTCTTTCAGAGCGGGTAATGAAAAGTCGTTTTCAATAAGGTTTTTATGAAGAAGGTAGGCGAGGGCCGAGCTCTCCTCACCGCGTATTTTTCCCCAAACAATATAGCAGCATGCTTTTGCCCGGGTGAGAGCCACATACAGAAGCCGCATGTTTTCTGCCAGGATTTCGGTTTCGATCAACTGACGATTTCTGTTTATCTCTTCGGTACCAATAGCCAGAACAGATACGTTGTCCGATTGAGGATCATGGAAGGTGCAGGCGATAGCTTTATTGCTTAATTCTGAGTTGTGCCAAAACGGGCAGAACACTATCGGATATTCCAGTCCTTTGCTTTTATGAATGGTCAGAATGGTTACCGCATCTTTATCACTTTCCAGTCTGAGCATCTCTTCATCGGAGACCTGCATCGTGTTATCGGTGATTTTCTGAAGAAACCAGGAGTGCAGGTTAGTCATCCCTGCCTGTTTCTGATTCTCCTGCAGATGCAGCAATTCAGACAGATGAAGTATGTTGGTCAGGTGCCGTTCGCCTTGTTCCGTTGCCAAAAGCTTTGGCCGGATATGCTCCTGAGCCAGAAATTGGCGGAACATGTACATGAAACCATGATCACGCCACAGATTATGGTAATGAAGAAATTTTGAAACGTAGCTTTCCAATTCCTGCTGGTTTGATGACAGGTTTTCTATATCATTTGCATTAAGCCCGAAAAATGGGGTTACCAGCACAGCATTGATCAACTCTGAACGGGTGGGTTCAAGCAAAGCGGTTAGAAACCTTTCCAGATAAAGCGCATCTTCAGTTTCAAAAACGCTGCTTCCGCTGTCTATAACAGAAGGAATGTGTACCGAAGATAAACTCTGCTGGATCGCCTCGGCTTCCCGGTTAGTTCTTACCAGAACTGAGATATCAGAAGGTTTAATCTTCCTGGAGGAGATGAAAGCCTTGTTTTCGAAGCTTTTTGAGAGAAGTTCAGAAATTTCGGTGGTGACCGATTGGCAGATCAGGACTGTTTTATCGGCTTTTTTATCTGAGTCAGCATGATCATT
The DNA here is from genome assembly GCA_964411655.1 of uncultured Fibrobacter sp. Classification (GTDB taxonomy): domain Bacteria; phylum Fibrobacterota; class Chitinivibrionia; order Chitinivibrionales; family Chitinispirillaceae; genus JAAYPC01. The sequence goes on along the minus strand of CAYPMS010000105.1, from coordinate 9,950 downwards.
AACCAAAATAAACTTTAGTGCAGGCTGAATAACTCCATCAATAACAATCTTTTGCGATGATTCAGGATTACCTGCGACCGCTTCGGTATACTCGATATCCTGGTGTACGAATTGTTGATCGTTTCGTAAAAACAACGTATTAAGTGCAGAAAGCAGTGATGGATCACTACGGTAATTTGCCGACAGAGTATATCGGGCGGAAACCTGTTGAGATGCCTGAAGATAGGTGAAGATGTCGGCCCCTCTGAATCCATAGATAGACTGCTTGGGATCACCTATCATAAAAAGTGGTAAGTTATTATCAAATATGAGTGAAAAGATCTGATACTGAACCGAATCGGTATCCTGAAATTCATCGATCAATGCAGCCTTGTAGGTTTCACGTAGTTTAGTGATTAGTTCTCTGCTTTGTTTGCTGTTAGTCAGAGCGGTATGAACGTTCCTGAGAAGATCATCAAAGAAAAGCTGTCCCCTGGCATTTTTACGATTACTAAGTTCTTGATTTAAATAGGAAAGGAAACTTATCTGGAGTTTTAAGATCTTATTGTTGAAACAGCTTTTGAGTTGTTCGGCGTATTCCGCGTGTTTATCGCAAAGAGAGAAAAAGGGATGTTTCGGGGGAGCTAAATCTTTCTTGGTAGAATTAACCAGCACAGGTGTAGTAAAGTTTTCGAATCGCATAAAAAAGGATGGATCCGCGATCTCCGACTCAAGCATCGCATCCATGGAACTCATAAGCTCCTGGATTATTTTCTGGCTGTATTTGTTCCCTTTAAGGTTACCGGTTTCCAAGATTTTGAGAATATGATCTCTGTCCTTTTTCCAGCATGACTTAAGTTCTTGAAATGACTGGTTAAAAGTAGTTGCCAGTACAGAGGAATCCTCACTACCGGTGATTTCAGGAATGACCTTTAAGTTCTGGAAAAAACGACCGGCTGCCCTGGTAAGATCCAGGAATGTTTGCGGGCTGATACCGCTTTTAATGGCATAGGCTAAAAATGAAGGTTCTTCTGAATAGAAGTTAATTCGCCAGAAATCGTGTATTATCTCCTGAATCAATGAGTTCTGATCGGTTATGATGGTTGGTTCAAAAACCGCACCACTCTCAAATGAGTTTTCATAAAGCACTTTCTGACAGAAGCCGTGAATCGTATGGATCGATACGGTGTTGAAGTTATAGAGCGCAGTCTGGAGCAACGGATATGCTTTTTCTGGGGCGATCCGGGTGATAAAGGATTTAATAAACGGTTCATCCGAAGAACCACATGAATATGCCTTAAATGCCTTTTTTACAATATCATAGATTCTTTCTTTCAACTCGCTGGCAGCAGCTTCGGTAAATGTCACCACCAGAATCGAGGATGGTGGTAACTCTTGTTCCAGAAGCAGTCTCAGAAAGAGCCGGGAGATGGTGTAGGTTTTTCCGGTCCCGGCACTGGCTTCGATGAGAATATGCCCGCTAAGTGGTGTCTTTATAAGGTCAAATTGTGGTAGAGTCTCAGTCTCTTTTATGATTGTGCTGCTCATCTGGTTTTATCCCGTCCCGCTTCCATATTTGATATAAGTGGTTCAAAGATCTCCATAGCTGTTAATTTGAACTTTTCTTCATAAAGTGGATCATTTGAACCAAAACACAATGAGTTATAAGGATCTTGAGATTCTCCGGGGATCGACATATAACTATCACCATTCCATTTTTTCTGTGCATTAAAGAGCGCAGTATCTTCCGGTTTTTTTTCCAGAAGGATAGTTTCTGCGAATTCCCAGGAAGATTCCGGGAAAAAGGGCAGTGGGCTGCTTAGCCCATCCCAATATAAATTCAATAATTTACCAAGCAATTGTTCGCTATTTTTTACTTCATTGAATTGGATACATTCATCGCGGGTGAGCATAAGGCTGGTTTTTGGATAAGAGGCTGATCCGAAATGATTTACGATCAGATGCCTTATCCATAGATTAAGAAGGTCAGCTCCTTTTAATCTGGTGTACCTGTATTGAAGCTGGTGGTTTTTCCAGATGTTTTCAATAGAGCCATAAAGGTGGAAGTCTAATAAATCATTATCAATTAAGAGGTTATTAAGTTGTGGCTCTACTTTGAGTGAACTGAGGTTATCTACAAAATCAGAGACCTCCCTTGAAATAATGTCAAAGTGATGTTTTCCTACGGTTCCATGGGGGAGTTCTCCCATGATTTTAAACTGCTTGTAACACTCTTGGACAGATCTGCCGGATAAAAGATGTTCGATCAGTTTTTCGGTTAGTTTGTACTTTTCAAGTCCTGAAATATCAAAGGGTTCATCATCTGAAAAATTAACATGACGGATATCCAGACTGATGTTTAACCGTCGCTTCAGAAGGTATCTTGAAGGATTCTGGAAAAAGCGACATAGATCGTCAATTTTCAAGGACTTAAAAGTAGAATCCGGTTCTGGCAAAGTAGTGGGGAAGAAGGGATCAGTGTTCTCGTTTATCTTGCCTGTATTTAGAGCTGCTAAATAATTTTCTGTGGAAAAACTGAACAGCTTTGAGTTTTCTTCAAAATAAGCTGGACTGAATGCCTGAAGACGGTGTTTTGTGATAATAGCTTCCCTTATAGAATAGCTGTAACTCTTATCAGATGATGCGGTTATGGATTTTTCGGGAGTCCGGGTGGTGCTCTCTGATTCTTCTGCGGAAGAAAGGACAGTATTACCTAAGGCCTTGATATAAAATGATTTATCCAGGTAATCCAGAAGTTCTTCAAGAATAACCGAAGGACGTCTGAAAACATTGTCATAAGGACTCTGACCTGTGTAGCTGATATAAAGAAGATCTCTTGCAGAGAGCAGGGCTTCAAGAAAAAGGTACCGGTCTTCCAACTCCAGGGAGCGGTCACCGGGTTTGGGGTTAGCTGCAATCAAATTCCAGGAAAAATAGGACGAATGCCTTGGAAAGGTGGAATCATCAAGACCCAGCAGGCAGACGATTTTGAAAGGGACACTACGCATGGGCAACAATGCACAGAAAGTGAGATTTCCGGTGATAAATGCCGGGCGAAGACTCTGCTGCTGAAGCTTTGAGCTGAGCCAGTTTTTAATTATATCCAGAGGAACTTTCCCGGTATAATTCAATTCTTTATGGATTGAGTCCAGTTCTGCCAGAGTGTTATGGATCATAAAGAGATCATTTTGATGCTCCTGATCTGCTTTGAAAAAAGAGTTGAAATGCCGGGTCAAAATCTCAGACCATTCTTCAAGGGTATGTTCATGTTCCAGATGGGTCATGAATTCGGTAAGTTTCTCTATAAAATCCAGAAAATTACCCAGGATCTCACTCTGAGATCCTTCCACATGATCATAACCGGCAATATCCATGAATGATAGACGGTCACCCGAGGGAAGGGAATAACCCAAAAGTAATCGGTTTAAACCATAACTCCATGTGTTTTCAGCCAATGGGGGAAGATTGAGCCGTTCTTTGGTGTGCTTGTCGATGCCCCATCTTATCCCACTTTCTGAAATCCATTTTTTTATCACAGGAAGATCGCTTTCCGTGATGGAAAAAGCGGACTGGATTTCTCTGGTCTCTAACAGGTCGATAACTGAAGATACCGCGAAACGGGATCCTGGCAGTTCCAGAAGTGTCAGAAATGATTCAGCGATCGTACTCTCAACCCTGATATTTCGATCTGCCAGAGTATAGGGTATTCTAAGGGAAGGATCCTGAACCGATCCAAACACTGCATCGATATAAGGGGCATAAGTTTCGATATCTGGGGACATTACAACGATGTCTGATGGCTGCAGTCCTGGGTATAACCGGAAAAAATTCAGGATGTTATCATACAAAACCTCCACTTCACGCATGGGACTGTGGCAGCAATGGATCTGAATCGAATTGTCATTTTCCGCTACTTCGCATGGAGGGTATTCTGAGGTGCCTCGTTCGCGCAAATTTAAGATATCGGACTGGATGGTAGCAAGGATAGTTGCTTTTTCGTTGTCTACCGGAAGTGAGTATTCCTCAGGTGAGAACTGATGGAGTCGGCTCAGAAAATCGCGTCCATACTTTCCCCATGAAGAAAGAAGGGAGTTTCCCTGATCTAAATGAAGCTGTGCTTGCGGAGTTTTTTTCTTTCTGTTTTTCAGGCTTTTATTCAGAAATTTGGAGATCTCTTTTTCGGTGAGGATGTCATCCCAATATTCTGCGCAAGGGTTGAGTACAAAAAAATTCACCTCTGTAACTGTGGAGAGCGCGTTGAAAAGTTCGGTATGAAAGGGTGGAAGTGCAGAAATTCCAAAGATGTTAACCCGTTGAGGAAAGAGCTCCTCTTGAATGCTCCTATCCGATAACTTGTTGTAAAAAAGACTTTTAAGTCGGGCCAGATGAATAGAATTCTCATTAAATAGAGCTCGCCATAATGTTGCCTGCCAATGTTTTTCCTCCGGATCCTGTTCCCATCGCATGATCATCTCAGGACGGTATACGGTATACTGGTCGAAAAGATCGGCTATTTTCTTGGAAAGCTGGAAAAACTTAAGAGGATTGGAAACTGAGAGGTAATTGGATAAAGGCTTAAATTGATCCAAATGGAGATGTTCGGGGAGCGTTTGCATGATTTTCCAGACCAGAAGCTGCGGATCTGATGAGAGGTGATCCGGCAATTCCTGAATGGCAATCGAAAACAGCTCATGAACAAAAGCATTTGGAAAGGGGTAACGACAGTTTGCCCATACTCCCAGTTCTTTAGCCAGTTGCATGGAAAGCCACCTTTCCATTCCATGATTCTGAATTACTATGATTTCCTGGTCAAGTGGAGAGCGTAGAGGCTTTTTAATAATTTGAGCAAGAACTGTTACCAGACTTTCCATTCGGTTGCTGGTATAAAGGTTTAGACCTGACATGATCACCTGAACGTACTTTCAGGGACGAGCAGAAAAGTGTCGTCCCGAAAATGGTTATAAAGGTTTAATCGAAATATGTATATCAACGATATGCTTGTTTTCCGGATGATTTGATGGGTCGTTCAGGTATTGTTCATAGCAGAGTCCATCATCCATCTGATACCCGCTCTGTGGCAGCCATTCTCCACAAAGATAATCCCACGCATTCTTAAATTGATCACCATTTATTTCAAAATGGCCAACAGCATACCTTCCTCCGGAGATCTCCATTTTGCTGAACTCACCATCCACTTTAAAGTCTTTGGGAATTGAAATGCCGAGACTTATTCGCAGCTTCTGTTCATCGGTAATCTCCGGTTCATCATGATAGACGCATAAAACTTTCAGATCAGGCTGTTCAAGAAGCCCTCGTGGTCCTGCCCAGGTCATCAGTTTACCTATAAGCTAATAGCTTGTCATTTCCTTTATATGGGCCGATATGCCGGATATAGGCAACTGTAAAAGCCGGGATATTTTTAACCTCAACGGTTGGTTCTGGTTTTAATGACATTTTTGTCCTCCTGAATTGGTAATAAAGATTTTCCATCCATTCAGACGGTTTGGCGCCACCGTTTTCTGAATTACTGATAGAAAGATACTGTGAGCAGGAGGAATATTCTTTGCAACCGTTGCTAACCGTTTTACCAATCTTGCTTTGTGTTTTACCAATCTTGCTGAATTGCTCATATCCACCGCTGCGCCATAGGCTTGCACTCATTCCATAGGTCTCCTTGAAAAGTCTTGCAAAGGATGCGGAGCTGGAAAAACCATAGTCGAATGCGATTTCAGTGATACTTTTTCGGGGATTGGCTTTCAGCATGGAGGCGGCTTTTTCGATGCGCAACCGCTGGATGAAACTATTAAGCGTTTCACCAACGATGCTGCTGAAAATCCGGTGGAAATGATAGGGAGAGAAATTGGCTACCCGAGCCAGTTCATTCAAAGATAATGGTTTGTGAAGGTTATTCTGGATATAATCCATTACTGCATTAATTCTAGCCTTATATTCGAGTAAATATTTTTGTGCCATCGTAATTTCATTGTTTCATATTTAAGTCTATTACAAGCTTATTCCTGAATTCAAAAGATAGCCACCAGAAAATTAGTGGCCATCAACTGGTTGTTTTTTAGTCACCGTTAAGTAGTCCACCTAAGATACCGCCCCCGACTCCGGCAAATCCCCGGGATTGTTCCTTTGTGCTTGCTGTGGCAGCACGGATACGGTCTGCCAGTCTGGAAAAGGGCAGACTTTGCAAATATACGATGCCTGGACCTCTGAGAGTGGCAAAAAAGAGTCCTTCACCACCAAAAAGGGCATTTTTAAAACCACCCACGAACTGAATATCGTAGCTGACAGAGGGTTGGAATGCAACCAGACAGCCGGTGTCTACCCTTAAGGTCTGTCCGACTTCCAGTTTTTTCTCTATTATGGTGCCGCCAGCATGGACAAACGCCATCCCATCACCAGTGAGTCTCTGAAGGATGAAGCCTTCACCGCCAAAAATACCGGCTCCAATTTTTTTGGTGAATGCGATGTCAATATCGATCCCTTTTGCAGCACAGAGAAATCCATCTTTCTGGCAGATTATGGTTCCACCCAGCGAGGTAAGGTCAAAGGGAATAATTTTGCCAGGATAGGGTGCAGCGAAAGCGACCTTAGCTTTGCCTCTTCCGTGGTGAAGAAATGTGGTGATAAAAAAGCTTTCTCCGGTGAGCATTCTTTTAAAGCCCTTAAACAGACCTCCTTCAGCACTGGTCTGCATCTCTATTCCATTTTCCATATACATCATGGCACCAGCTTCGGCGCGAACACCCTCACCGGGGTCAAGTTCAATTTCCACTAGTTGCATATCATCACCGATTATAGTGTAATCGATTACATCTGCCATTGGTTGCTCCTTGTTGGATGAAAAGTGAAAAAAATTAAAAATAATAGAGATAAATTTAAATATGAGGAAAAATAAGGATTTTACTCTGTAGCAATTTGCCGGAAAGTGATCTGTATTTCAAACCGCACCCAAGTTTCCGAAACCTGCTGTCGCACGTTCAATTCGTGTCGGGGGTATTAATCTTAAGCCCCGTAACTCCTTTAAAAATCAAGAGTTATGGGGCTTTTTGTTTTCTGCACGAATCAATCAAAATTCTCTGCAAGTCTCCAGAATTCCCCGAGGATGCAGAAACCAGAGCTAAAGCGGACCAGTTCTATTCTGAGATGGAATCAAAGGCCGAAGCTTTGGGCGGCACTTATTCCAAGGGATCGGCTAATAATCAAATCTTACCGGAAATTTCACCAGAAGAGCTGGAAGGTCCGATTGATCTGGATTTCATAGATGAAAGATGCCCAGCGGCATAATGGGTGTAGCTAAAGGCTACATCCTTCTAAACCGCGTATAAGGCTGTTTAAGGCATGGCAGACTTAAGGGCACCAAAGGTATTTAAGTCACTAAAATTTTTAAAAAACCTCATTTCCTATTCCGGTATTATAATCAAGATAAACCACTTTAACTAAAGATTGTAATACATGTAATGATATAGACTTACATCAATCAATATAGGTAATTATCGGTCGGAATAAACCGGAAATGGGTTGGTTTGGAACGGGAAACGTGCATTTATAGAGGTATTGGTTAAGGAAAAGACCTTTTTTGATGGGTTGTTTCCGGTTTTCGAGACAAAAACAGTTATTCCGATAATGAAGAAAACAGGATTAAGAGGGGTTTGAAGATTTTCTGCCGCGTATAAAGGCGATTGCAATTACGGCAATAGGTGTGCCGGTAAGTATTGTTCCACCAATGGTATTTCCTTTAAGTACAACATAAAAACCGCCTGCAATCATTGCTGCACTGAGAATAAAAGCACAAAGCATTCCTAAGCGTTCATTCCATATCATACCGTTTAGCGCTTTAATTTCCTTGCGGTGGCGATGTTCGCTTTCTTTCTCTGCCATTCTGATTATTCGATCTGCAGCACCAGGAAGAGTTATTTCGTAAGCCTGGAATTGCGATGCATCCGGCAAAGGGCCAGAATATGCAGCGGCCAAAATTGCCGTTTTCTTTTCTGGTGGTTGATTTTTCCTTGATTGTTGAATGCTATTGTTTGACAATGATTCCCTCTTCGGTACTTATTTTATCCATAGCATTTTTAATATCTTTGCCAACTGCAGACCAGTCTTTTCTTAATCCCTCATATGGATCTCTTGAATTAACCTGCCTGGCTATGCGTTCTCTGTCTATTGTGCATCCCATATCAAGAACCCTTGCACAACCTTTTAAAAAAGAACTTCCTCTTAAAAATGACAGTACTTTTTCGGCCATTGTACGAATCCTTGAGGGTGGTTTAAGACTATTACGTGATTCAACAGGAAAAATAAACATATTATTATTATATCTGCAAGAAGTAATTGTCGCAAGCTTTAAGACTCTTAGTCTTATTCTGTATTTATTTCGTTTTTTGGTAATTCATTATTTCAAGTTGTGTGCCAGAACTGCAGCAGGATGATGTAGAATTAATCTACCTCACATTTCCCTTTCCGATCTGATACAAACTTTCCTTGTACCAGGTATACTCTGATTACAATACTTGAAGGGGTCCGGTTTTATGGGACTCCTTATTTCTCCGATCTTAAATCGGAATATTTCCGATCCGTTTTCAAAACAGGCCGCGAGTGTAGGATTATGGAAAGGCTAAGTTTAACTTAGGGACGGCACTCCATGCGCGCGCGGGTGTAGGGATAATTCCGACCCCGAACAGGTTACAGGCAAGGACGGTAAACACTACCCTGCCAAACGTCCCAAATTCCATTTGACAACCTCGATCCGGTTCAGGGTTGGATACTCTTCTCTGATGGTCATATCCGTACCATTGAAGAACAGAGTGTCTTTGCTGCAGAGCACTATTTAAAATTGCCAGTAATCAGCCAGGGGGAAAAGGTTGAAGTGAAACCCTATTCTATTGTTGATGGCAATCTGGTAGTAACAGAACCAGCAACGATTTCGAGAGAAGAACTGGAAAGTATTCTTCAGCAGATAGAAGGGCCTGGGAAACCCGAAACTGCCGAAGATCTGGTTGACAGTGACACTATTGATGAAGCAGGTAATTCAAACAGATAAATATGTTCACAACAAAACAATACAAGAAACATTGTTTCCTGAGATTTTTATTGACGACCCTACATCAATTATAGTTTATCCAAGAGAATCTGAGGTGTTCGCGAATAAGTATGCCCGTAACCTGCTTGTTCCAGAACAGGAACTTAAAGATTTGATTAACAAAAACAATTTTCATGGAACTATTGATTTAAGAGAGAACATTACTCTGTTTACCAAATACTTTGGTGTAACACAATTCCTTATTGAAATAAGATTGAATGAATTAGGTGTTCATTTCAATAATGGCGTTTATATCAAGAAACTTAACAAAACAAAAGGAAACGACTATTCCGAACAAGAACTTTTAGCCTTACTTGAAATAGGTAAATCGTATGATTTTCAAATCAGCTATTATGATGCAGATTCAATGGTTGGTTTATTCAACAAAATAACTGGAGGCACAAGAGCATCTGGGCCTATTTATATGGCATATAAACGCTTAATGGATGGTGAGTATGATTCTAAATTTCCTTCGGTTTTTGAGAAGAGAATTAAGGTACTGATTGAATTTGAGAAGAACAATAGTGTACCCGAAAATGTTGTTGAATTTAGAAGAAACGGTACAAAATAAGTAACAACAAAACTTTTTATTAAAGCTGTTCAATATACCATCCGTTTTCATATTCCGCATACTTCACCGGGCATTGAATCTCTTTTTCAATCTCCACCCGAAAGAAGATGCTTCCGGGTATTTTCTGGATGTCGTGGACTTTTCCGCACCATGCTTTTTCTACATCCGTACTGCCATTGAATTTTTTTATGAAAATGGTTTCGACACCGGATTTCAGCGTATCCGGCTTTGCTTTTTTAAGCATCTTTGGAGGATATGAGGTAAGATTTCCTTTTATTTTGTCCCAGTGCTTATCGAAATCAGTTACCA
>CAYPMS010000104.1:0-12379 GCA_964411655.1 uncultured Fibrobacter sp. | reverse complement strand
ATGTTCTCTACAAAATTCCTTCTGGCTTAAACCGCTGGATCTGAATGTGGGGACAGGTGTTTCGTCTGTCAGTTCCATATTCCTCCTTTTTTGATAGAATATGGATTTTTCTGGGGAGCAACCTCAATACGGGGTTTACCGTATGCTTACGATCATGCCGGAAGATTCAGTGTTTTTGTGTGAGCACCTTCTGATATATCAGATCTTTTAAAACGGTCATTTTCAGTGATTAGGGGCAATATCCAAAAACAGCAGCAAAATGTGAGCTTCATTTCAATCACCAACTGCCTCATTTATATTTACAGTCTCCGCAGTTGTCGGTAAAGCGGATAATTAAAGAATGTTTATATCTGGTGTAAATGTAAATGTCCTATACACCCACCCGCTCCCGAAAAAAGCAATTACCTGTCAGTTTTTATTATTCTCTTTAATCCAGACATTTTATCATTTTCAAATTTAATCAGATATATACCTGGTGTAAAATTACAAGTTTTAACTGAAACTTTGTTGACTATATTACCTTTAAAAACAACATGTCCAATGGTATTTAATATTTTAAAATTTAATTTTTCATTTTTTCCAGCAATTTTAATAACTAATTCATCAGAAACCGGATTTGGATAAATTAACAGCGAATTTGACAAATTACCAGTTGTTTTATTTATATAAGTAGCCGTTTCCACTTTAATTAAAGCAGAATCACTATTAATCCCTTTATAGGTTTTGAATATATAAGCTTCTCCATTTGATAAAGCGGTTAATTTGCCAAGATTGTTTATTGAAACAACTGAGGGGTTCGTTGAATGCCATGTTCCGAAGAATGTTACATCTCGTATTGAATTGTCAGAATAATATGTGCGAGCTATAAGGTGTAAATCGGCACCGACAGAAATCGTTGTATCGTTTTGTAAAATTTTTATGGAAGTAAAATTTGAACTTGCTGAGGAAGGTATCCTTGTTTCATAAATCATTAAAAAAGATGAAGGATTTATTTTTAAAACAGCCGGAGCCCAGACATCTAACTCTTCAATACCGCTTGATGGTTCAACTGTAAGATTAATTGTAGAATCGAGTGTCCAATTATCACCATCAGTAGAGGTTAAAGAGCGTATAATTTGTCCTCCTGGACTTGTACCAAAGCAATACATTTTATAAGTGGATGTATTGTATTGAATAACATCTGCTGTTACATAACATTCTGATGAATTAATTGCATTGGTGGCGGAACAGAATTGTCCCTGATTTGTAAAATTCGATGCTTCATCAGCAGATACCCCCAACATATTTTTGCCAGGGATGCCACCAGCCCAAAGCTTCCAGTTTCCTGAACCAAATCTGAAATTTTCAGGGTCAAGAATATCTGTATTAGAAACAGAATATACAGAGGCATTACTTAGAGTAAATGTAAATCCTCCATCTGAAGAAAGAGCTGAATAAGTGCATGGCTTTTGATTGCCTGTCTGATCGGGATCAATTGTTACTAACATATTTATATTTCCATTATCCAAAAGCACAACATTCGGGTCAACCGGTAAAGTTCCACCTGAAGGCAAATTGTTAAATTGAACATTTTTATAAGACCATGATTTACCAGAATCGTCAGAAATAGCAACCTTTATATGATTAGCAGGTTGCTCATTACCATTAATTTCAATACAACCGGCAACATAATAAACAAGCATACGTCCTGAAGGAAGAACTATTCCATCTGCTACACTTGAACGGTCGGATAAAACTAAATTTGTTCTTGTCCAATTTATGCCATTATTTGATTTCGCTACTAATAATCTTAAATTATTAAGTCCTGATGAACCACCGCTACCAATGCAAGGTTCAAAATCTGGACTTATTTGCGAATTAGCATTAAAAACCACTTGTAACACAACCCAAAATATTAAAAATTTTCTCATAATATTAGATTTGAAATTAATACTGAATTTTTTAAATCTTTGGTTCTCAGAGCATTTTTCTATTTCATTTTCAATTAAACTGTTTTTTTCCCTTAATTTTGTTGGCAACTCGTTCATATTCGACATTGATGTTATTTGCACCTTTAGCTTACTCATATTAAATCCCCTTGTAAAATCTGATTCACCGGATTTTTTATCCTTACGAAATTTCTAATGAGTACATTCGTGTACGTTTTTGCTGTTTAAAACTCTAATGGTCAAACAATTACTGAGTATACATTAAGTCTATTCCATTTTCAAATGATATATTGTCAATCCCTCTCTGGCTATATTTCCTAAAATATTCACCGTTTTTTTATTTTTCTCATCGATGTATGAAATTTCAGTATCCGTTCTGGCATCCCATTTCCGGGGCTGATTACTTTCTGCTATTTTTCCAATTGATTGGTAACCCCATGGCGAACGGTTTGTTTACAAAACTTCGAATTGAGCGTAACCGTTCTGTGAAACCATCTTATAGGACGTGACCGCGGGATCGATATTCTGAATTGCACAAGAGGGAAGCTACGCGATTGAGAAATCGACACGAGATGATAAAGCATCTATTGGCTTAACGTACAAGCAATTTGAGTATTGCTGCCTGGGAAGCAGAAACATGCAGAGCACATTTTTCAATTGGCGCAAACGGTTTTGCAATCACAGCTGAACCGCAACCCACCTCCTAACCTCCTCCTCCGTAACCCCTTTTCTTTTCGCATAATCTTTTATCTGATCCTCCCCTATCTTACCCAATGCAAAATAGCGAGACTCCGGATGGGCAAAATAGTATCCACATACCGATGCAGCCGGCTGCATCATGTAAGATTCCGTAAGACTGATTCCTGCTCTCTCCTTTACCTTTAACAATTCAAAAATCTGTCTCTTTTCAGAATGGTCCGGGCAGGCCGGGTATCCCGGAGCCGGCCTGATACCACGGTATCTTACACGCAAAAGATCTCTTATCTCCAGATTTTCATCTTTAGCATATCCCCAGTACTTCTTTCTCACCAGTTCATGAAGCCTTTCTGCGAAAGCTTCTGATAAACGGTCTGCCAGAATCTTGACCATCAAAGCACTGTAAGAATCATTGTTTCTTTCATAGGAAGCAGCAAGCTCCTCAACTCCTCCGCCAGCACTTACTGCAAAAAGGCCTATGTAATCAGTAATGGAAGACTTAGGTGCTAAAAAATCACAAAGAGAGATATTAGGTTTATTTTCATCCTTGATAGTCTGTTGACGAAGACAATGGATTACCGACAAAACTGAAGACCTGGATTCATCAGAGTAGATCTCGATATCATCAGTGTCTGTGGAATTGGCAGGGAAGAGGCCGATAACGCCACTGGTGTGCAGAAGATTCTGATTTATTATAGTGCTGAGCATCGCCTGTGCATCATCAAATAACCTTGCAGCCTGCCTCCCTTCTTCAGAATCGTCCAGAACAGATGGATATTGCCCTTTCATTTCCCAGGCCCTGAAAAAAAAGGTCCAGTCGATATAGGAGCTTAATTCACTGATTGAGTAATTGTCAAATACAGTAATCCCGGTTTGAGCAGGCCTTACCGGCAGGTAAGTATCTGTGTCAATTCTCAGCCGTCGTTTTCTGGAAAGATCTATTGTTAATAGTTCCTGTTGTCTGGCAGTCCGATCATGCTTTTCTCTCAGAGACTCATATTCGCTTCTGACTTCTTTGATAAAAGAATCCTTCTGCCCTTCTGAAAAGAGGTTTCTGCAATCCTGAACAGCCAGAGATGCATCCCGTACGTGAATAACTGGTCCGCTGTATTGTGGAGCGATCTTTACAGCAGTATGCATTTTTGAAGTGGTGGCCCCACCTATCAGAAGCGGAACCGTGAATTGTTGCTTTTCCATTTGAGATGCAACATAGCTCATCTCTTCCAGTGAAGGTGTGATAAGGCCGCTCAAACCGATGATATCCACTTTTTCTTTCTTCGCTCTGTCCAGTATCTCCTGACAGGGGACCATCACCCCCATATCTATTACATCGAAATTATTACATTGCAGAACGACACTGACTATATTTTTTCCTATATCATGGACATCACCTTTGACAGTGGCAAGCAGAATTCTGGGTTTTTTTAAATTGGACCTTTCATTCCCTTTACGGGCTTCGATCAGTGGAGTGAGAAATGCTACTGCTTTACGCATTACTCTGGCACTTTTAACTACCTGAGGAAGAAACATCTTTCCGGAACCGAACAGTTCGCCTACTATTTTCATTCCGTTCATAAGATGGATTTCAATTATCTTCAAAGGGTCATCGACAACGGCGAGTGCCTCTTTGAGATCGGTTTCGATGTATTTGGTTATACCTTTTACAAGAGCATGACTTAACCGTTGCTGTAAAGGAAGATCTCTCCATGATGGAATGGAAGTTGTATCATTCTGCTTTTCTTCAGGTGTGCTGGATACCAGTTCTATAAGCCTGTCGGTTGCGTCTTCTCTACGGTTCAGAAGAACATCTTCAACCCGCTCTCTTAATTCCAGGGGGATTTCTTCGTATACAGTAAGTTGTGTTGGATTGACTATTCCCATATTCATGCCAGCTCTGATAGCATGAAAAAGGAATGCCGAATTGACAGCTTCACGTACTGTTGAGTTCCCGCGGAAAGAAAACGAAACATTACTAACTCCACCGCTGACAAGTGCACCAGGAAGGTTTTCCCTTATCCAGGAAACTGCCTTGAAAAAATCAACTGCATAATTCTTATGTTCATCGATACCGGTTCCTACAGCAAAGATATTAGGATCCAGAATAATATCATGAGGAGAAATACCCGCTTTTTCAGTAAGCAATTTGTATGCTCTGCTGCAGATATCGATTTTTCGTTGAAAAGATTCGGCCTGCCCCTGTTCATCAAAAGCCATCACAACGATAGCAGCTCCGTAGCGTTTGATTTTCATGGCTTTTTCAATAAACGGGCCCTCACCTTCCTTGAGGCTGATGGAATTGACAATTGCTTTACCCTGAATGGACCTGAGAGCAGCTTCGATGATTTCCCACTTGGATGAATCGACCATAACTGGCACTGTGCTGATTTCCGGTTCTGATCCGATAAGCCGCAGAAATGAAGTCATCGCCTTGAGGCCTTCAATCATCGAATCATCCATGTTGATGTCTATGATCTGGGCACCTCCGTTTACCTGCTCTCGCGCTACATCAACTGCCTGTTCGTAGTTTTCAGCAGCAATGAGTTTCTTAAATCTGGCAGATCCTGCAACGTTGGTCCTCTCACCGATATTTACAAAGAGGCTGTTGCTGTCTATTATCAGAGGTTGAAGACCCGAGAGTGCGGTAAATCTTCTGGCAGAAGGAGTTTTTCTGGGTGCAATTCCTTGTAAAGCCTCGCAGATGGCATGTATATGTTCAGGAGTAGACCCGCAGCATCCTCCGGCTATGTTTATCATCTGTTCGTCTGCAAATTCTCTTATATGTGAAGCCATCGATTGCGCAGTTTCATCGTAGCCACCATAAGCATTAGGAAGTCCTGCGTTGGGATGCACACTGATTGCGCAGATAGCAGTATCTGATAATTCTTTTAGAAAAGGTTTTAATTGAGCCGCGCCCAATGAACAGTTGAAACCTACGCTTAAGGGTGATGCGTGTTCTATAGAATAGTAGAAAGCCGCAGGAGTCTGACCGGAAAGTGTTCGACCGGATTTATCAGTAATGGTACCAGAGATCATCAGTGGAATGGAAATATGGCGTTCCGCGAAAATCTGCTGTATGGCATATATGGCAGCCTTAGCATTGAGGGTATCAAAAATGGTTTCTATTAGAAGAATATCCACTCCTCCATCGATAAGCCCCCTGGCAGAATCATAATAAGCCTTTTGAAGTTGTTCAAATGTGATATTGCGAAATGCGGGATCATCAACATCAGGTGAAATTGAAAGTGTGCGGTTTGTGGGACCTATTACTCCTGCAGCAAATTTGGACTCATCCGGGTGATGGCTCACAAATGTATCTATGGTCTGGCGGAGAATTGAAGCTGAGATGCGATTCATTTCGTAACTCAGTTCAGAGAGCTGGTAGTCGCTTTGAGAAATTGCGTTAGCGTTGAAGGTGTTGGTTTTGATGATATCAGCACCAGCCTCAAGGTAATTGAGGTGGATATTAATTACTTCCTGAGGGCAGGTTATTGAGAGCAGGTCGTTATTTCCTTTAAGGCTGCAGGTATGATCTTTAAATCTCTCACCTCTGAAATCCGATTCGTTAAGGGCTAATTTCTGAAGCATGGTTCCCATGGGACCATCTAGTATAAGAATCCGTTCTGACATGGTCGAAAGGAGTTTTTTGATTATGGGAGAAGCTTTCAATATGGCTCCTTCTTTGAAATTTCATGAAAAGAGAAGGTTTGAATTAATGTTAATTCAAAACACAAATCTGTAAAATTATTCTTGCGGGATCCTATAAAGAAGACAGATCCTGAAATGTATCTACATTTAAATCATCAATTTCAGTGTCATTATGGCATCCTGTATCTTTTTCATCAACAAATTTCTTTTCCAGACAGAAGAGATCAAAAATGCGTTCCGGATGACTCTTTTGCAGTTGTAGTTCACAGATAGCAGAAGCCTGCTCAAAATGAGCGCACCGCCGATGCAGATCAGCCAGATAAAGCTGCTCTTCTGCAGGACTCTCTCCAAAACCCTGATTGTGTTCTATTGCTTTCCCAAACAGCTTCAATGCTTTTTCTCTACATTTGAGTGCAGATTGAATATACCCGTTGTCATCACATATCCAGGCAGCAAACACTGCTGCCCACCCAGAGTCTGCAAACAGTCTGCTATGCTCCATAATCATTGAATGACAAAGAAAGGAATTGGCAGTTTCAGGATATTCCTTGCTGGTAAGTTGAAGCTGATATTCCGGTTTTTCGATGATACAGACCTCTTCTGGGGTTCCCTGAGATATTTCCGGAGCACAGTATCCGCATTCAGAACATCGCTGAATCCAGAGATAAACCAAAGAGCGTTGTATAAGAGATGGTCTGCCATCCAGGTCTCTGGGACCAACTATACTTAAGCTGAGATCAACCAGTGGATACTGGCTCTTACTTCCACAGGCAAAGCATTGTTTTTCGGTTAAATACAAAGTAGTCACTGATTTTTATGCCTTTTAGAAATTTTATAATCGACATAACTCCAAATGACATCCGGAACAAGAACTGCAAAAATCGGCAATGAGTAGAATCGTTTATTGGATATACTACCTGCAGTACACCAGGTGACAGCTCCCAGAGCAATCGAAGACATAATGACTCCTTTTGCAACGCTGCCGGATTTGAACTGTTGGAATCCTGGAATCAGGGCTGAAAAGCTTTCAGCATTCTCTGAGACTCCGCTCATCTCTGAACGGAAACCGCTCTTCATCTCTGTTTCCCATTCTGCGTTTTTTGCTTTTGCCTCAATTTCGATATCATAGCTGCTCATACCGGATCGTTTCTTTTCAACCCATCTTTGCTCAGTCATATTAAGCTCGATCCAGGGTTTTTTAAAATACTCACTGATACTTATTCCTGCCTTCAACAGATCTTCCACCTGACTCATTGACATGTGGTTTTCTTCTATCATTATCCATTCGGTCTTTGATAGCCCTAAACGCTCCCAGGGTTCGATTTGTTCCTGGCTATAACAAATAGCAACGCACACAAAAAAAAGAAAAATTAGATTTTTCATTTAGCTTTCCCGAATACCTTTCTTCATAGCTACAGTTTTTCTCTTTTTCTGAACTTACCTAAAATAAAAAGAAAAGTTGAGATCGCCAAATTCATTCACTATAATTATTATAAGTGGAG
Organism: uncultured Fibrobacter sp.; assembly: GCA_964411655.1. Classification (GTDB taxonomy): domain Bacteria; phylum Fibrobacterota; class Chitinivibrionia; order Chitinivibrionales; family Chitinispirillaceae; genus JAAYPC01. The sequence goes on along the minus strand of CAYPMS010000104.1, from coordinate 4,608 downwards.
GAGCTTACCATGCAAATGAAAGAAGCCGATGAACTCAATACTGAGATGGTGGAATGGATAAATGGAGAGCGAATATCCCTGGAAGAGTATGATGCCCGCATTTCTGCTCGTATCAATGTTCTGGCCGGCAGCTATCTGCTGAAAATGAACAATGACTTTAATTGGATTTTCGGGCTAAGTTAGTCACAGACTCTTTTTAGCTGAAGGGTGGCCTTCAGATTTCACGCAGTCTGTGAAATCCGCTTTCTGTTAAGGCAGTTTACAATTCACCGCTTGTCTATTTTATAACAAGCCCTGTTTGAGAAGAAAATCTATACAGATCAGGTTAAATTTCAGTCCCTTCAATACGTAATTCTGCATGATATTAAATGGGAAAACAGCAGAGATTTGCGGGTTTATTTCAGTGGTTTCTTATAATCTTTAAAACTGCTCAGTTACTTGTTTCCCTTTTACGGTCTATTTATATTCTTTAAAACAATGCCGGAATACCTCTGGTTTATTTCTTATCTTCCAGCAAGACAGTTCTATTTTCAAAAACCTGTGTATATTTCAACTGAGAATTAATTTTTATGAGTAAAAATCCATCAGTATCTGTTTATGATGAGAGCAAAATCAAGACTTTAAGTTCCCTTGAACATATCCGGTTGCGTTCGGGTATGTACATCGGGCGTCTTGGTGACGGAACCAATCCCGACGATGGAATCTATGTTCTTTTAAAAGAGGTTATCGATAATGCAGTCGATGAATTCATTATGGGGTATGGTAAAAAAATAGATATCAGTATCCAGAAACAAATGGTTTCGGTTCGCGACTATGGCAGGGGAATTCCGTTGGGGAAAGTAATAGATTGCGTTTCCACCATTAATACCGGCGCAAAATACAACGATGATGTTTTTCAGTTCAGTGTGGGGTTAAATGGTGTAGGTACAAAGGCAGTTAATGCATTATCCAGTCATTTTAGGGTAATCTCCTATCGTGATGGAGAATATTTCGAAGCGGTTTTCCAGCGTGGCACACTGAAGAGTAAAAAAAAGGGAAAAACGTCTGAGGCTGATGGAACTTTTGTGGAATTTCTTCCTGACATTGATATTTTTGGTGACTATTCATTTAATTATGAATATGTGGAAAAAAGATTATGGAATTATGCATATCTCAATGCCGGTCTCAAACTTTATTTCGATAATCAGAAATTTGAATCAAAAAACGGTCTTCTGGATCTTCTGCAGAATGAAATAGGAGACAGTGCGATCTATAATATAGCCTACTTTAATGGTAAACAGCTTGAGTTTGCATTTACTCACACCCACAGTTACGGGGAGACCTATTTTTCCTTTGTTAATGGACAGAATACCTCTGATGGAGGTACCCATCTGAGTGCGTTCAGGGAAGGCATCTTAAAAGGAATCAATGAGTACTTCAAGAAGAACTATAATGGAGTAGATGTCCGTGAAGGGATCAGCGGGGCTATTGCGATAAAACTGAAGAACCCGGTGTTTGAATCTCAGACCAAAAACAAGCTTGGAAATACCGAAATCCGTGGGTGGATTGTATCTGAAGTAAAATCCGGTGTTGTCGATTACCTGCATAAAAATATGGAAGCAGCAAAACTGCTTGAAACCAAAATCCTACAGAATGAGAAACTTCGTACCGAACTGAATGCTGTCAAAAAAGAGGCTAAAGAGGCTGCAAAACGCATTGAAATTAAAATACCCAATCTTCGCGACTGCAAATATCACCTTCAGGATGGAGCACATGGTGAGAACTCAACCATATTTCTAACCGAAGGTCAATCTGCCGGTGGGTCGATAATTTCCTCACGCGATGTACTCACACAGGCAGTCTTTACCCTTAGAGGTAAACCCCTGAATGTTTTCGGGCGAAATCGTACAGCAATTTACCAGAATGAAGAGTTTTACAATATGATGATGGCTCTGGGGATCGAGGATGGAATCGAAAACCTCAGATATAACCGTGTGGTGATGGCTACCGATGCAGATGTGGATGGCTACCATATAAGAAACCTCCTGTTGACTTTCTTTCTCAATTATTTTGAGGAACTGGTAGTTTCTGGACATGTATTTATTCTGGAAACTCCCCTTTTCAGGGTACGAAATAAAAAAATTACCAGGTACTGTTACAACGAAAAAGAACGTGATCTGGCACTAAAAGAAATCAGAGATCCGGAGGTGACCCGATTCAAGGGACTGGGAGAGATTTCACCCAAAGAGTTTGGTCAGTTTATCGGTCCGGATATGCGCTTAATAGAAGTAAATATAAAATCGGTAAAGAACATAGCCGAAACACTTGAATTTTACATGGGCAAAAACACCCCTGAGCGCCGGGAATATATAATGGAGAACCTTCGATAATGGCATATATAAAAAATCTTTATGATCTTAACTTCATAGAATACGCATCCTACGTTATTAAAGACCGTGCTATTCCTCATATCAATGATGGGTTAAAACCGGTACAGCGGCGAATCCTGCATACACTCTGGGAAATGGATGACGGTAAATTTCACAAGGTAGCCAATGTGGTCGGTCAATGTATGCGTTACCACCCTCACGGTGATGCTTCCATAGGTGATGCATTGGTCTCTTTAGCCAATAAGGATCTTTTCATCGATAAACAGGGTAATTTCGGTAATATCTATACCGGTGATCCTGCATCCGCTGTCCGTTACATTGAATGCAGACTTTCACAGTTGGCTAAAGATACCCTTTTCAACCCTGAAATAACCGAATTTATTGACTCCTATGATGGAAGAAATAAAGAGCCGGTAACTTTACCAGCTAAATTACCAGTGCTTTTGGCAATGGGTGCAGAGGGTATCGCCGTTGGCATGGCCACTAAAATTCTGCCTCATAACTTCATCGAGTTACTTGAAGCTGAAATCGCCTGTCTTCGTGGAGAACAGCATCTGCTTTATCCGGATTTTCCAGGTGGCGGACTGGCCGATGTTTCTGAATACAATGATGGTAACGGCAAAATCCTTGTCAGGGCAAAACTGGATATCAGCGATCCTAAAAGAATCGTAATCCGTGAACTCCCTTTCGGCTCCACTACCGAATCAATAATTAATTCCATTGAAAATGCTGCTAAAAAGGGGAAAATTAAAATTTCAGGAATCAGTGATTTTACAGCAGAAAATGTGGAAATTGAAATTCGACTGGCGCGCGGGGTTCATTCTGAAGAAACCGTTGATGCACTTTATGCCTTTACAGAGTGTGAAAACAGCATTTCTGTAAATTTGATGGTCATCAGGGATGATAAACCGGTTTCCATGACAGTTTCAGAAGTAATAAATTATTATGCCGATCAACTGGTGAAGATATTGACCGCTGAACTGAAACTGGAAGAGAAACATCTTAAAGATAAACTGCATGCTAAAACACTGGAGCAGATCTTCATTGAAAACCGCGTTTATAAACGCATAGAACAGGAGACAACTGCAGATGCAGTGGTCAAGGCAGTCATCGATGGCCTGTTGCCTTTTGCTGATCAGATAAGAAGAGAAGTCACTTTGGAAGATGTGGAAGTATTGTTAAAAATTCCTATCCGCAGAATAAGTGCCTACGATATCAACCGGGCTAAAAAAGAGATGCAGGAGATAAAGAACCGGCTTAAAGAGATTCGTGAAGCACTGGCTTCCATAATAGATTACTCCATCGGTTTTCTGCAGAAACTGATTGATAAATATCATAATGAATATCCCCGTAAAACGGAACTGGTTTCTCTTAAAAAAGTGGACGTAAGAGAAGCTGCACAGCGTAATCTTAAATTGCGCTACGACAAAGATACCGGATATCTGGGATATGAAGTCAATGGGAATCACCTTTTTGATGTCTCCCAGTATGATCGCATTCTGGTTATTCGAAAATCCGGGGCCTATTCGGTTATGAATGTCCCTGATAAGCTCTTTGTGGATAAAGGTATGCTTTATTGCGGTTTCGTTGATAAGGAGCTGGTTTTCAACGTTGTTTACCGGGATGATAAAACCAAATTCCCCTATCTCAAACGGTGCAGAATAGAACAATTCATTCTCAATAAAGGCTATAGCATTGTTCCAGAGAATTGCACAGTACTTAAGCTAAGTACCGATTCTGAGGGGATAATAAAGTTGGAATATAAACCTAAACCAAAACTAAAAGTTCTGGAAGAAACTTTCGTAATTAATGACTTTCTGGTTAAAGGCGCAAAAGCTTCAGGAGTACGGCTTGCCACCAAGGAAGTCAAGAATGCCAGAATATCTGCAGGTTAAGAAAACGGCCAGATTAACTGGAGTTGGTAGTGTGCTACTGGCTGCTGTTAACTGGCCTTTCTTTTCAGGCATGACTCTTTTTGTGATGTCTCTTATGATGATTAAAGATTTTTACCCCAATATGTTTTCTTCCAAGCAAAAACCCTGTAATGGCCCCTATTATGGCACCAAACAGATGACTGCTGAAAAAGCGAACCACACCAAATACCAGAGTAATACCCAGTTTGATCGATCCCCATAACATGCCGACAATCTTTGAGATTATCCAAAAAGGCAGGGAAAGAATCTTTCCAATCATAAGTGCTCCTCTTTTTAAAAGAAAACTATTCAGTAATTACCCTTAA
>CAYPMS010000103.1:0-12478 GCA_964411655.1 uncultured Fibrobacter sp. | reverse complement strand
TCCACTTCGAGCTGAGCCTGCGCATCAACTACATCTCTGTTTATCATTACCAGAGCTTCATGGAACCGATCAGCCAGAAAGGTATCAGGGATTCTGTCCCGCAATGTTCGTAACAATTGAATAGTCATTCTTAAGACCCGCACCAGATCCCCTTCAGGAACACCAAAAGATGCCAGATCCTTCAGCGTACATCCATTCGCCCAGGCAAAGACCGGGGCAGCAAGAGAGAAGTCCATCTCCCTAATGGGCATCTTTATATTATGTTTGATCTCTTTCATACGAAGCTTATGAATAACTTTCTCTGCACTGAAACGCATGTTAAAAGATGATGCAGGAACATTTTTCCTTCCACGGCTCTCTTCTGTAATAAGTGAAGCCAGTAAAACCGGAAGTTGCACAATGCTGCACTCATCAAAGCTTCTGGAGAAATAGAGCTCGGCTGCCTGAATCTCATAACCGCTTACTGCTGCAGCCAGCTTTCCTTTTTCGGTCAGAGTAGTACCATCAAGAAAACCAGTCGCCTGAAGAAACTTTATCCGGTTCTCGATTTGACTCTCCTCTTTACGGTATGCTTTGGTCATGGCAAAGGTACCTTTACGGAAATTATGAAGACTCTTGCGAAATATCTCAAAAGCCTCTTCGCCAAATTGACTGTAAAGATTAAGAATTGTGGAATACCCTGCATAGAAACGGCTGTTAATTCGTTCATTGTTGCCATATAGCAATCGTTCAATATGCTGTGGATCAGTGGCTTCAGGAATTATTTGTGAATACACGTAACCGACTTCATCCATACCCCGTCTGCCGGCTCTCCCAGCCATCTGATTATATTCACGGGTCATAAGATAATTGAACTCCACCCCATCAAACTTCTCCAGTTCGTCAAACACTACCGAACTTGCAGGCATGTTAACTCCCAGAGCGAATGTCTCGGTACAAAAAAGAAGCTTTATCAGTCCAGCCGTAAAAAGCCGTTCGACGATCTCTTTGGCCGCAGGAAGAATTCCTGCATGATGAAAAGCGGTACCTGATTCCCAGAGATTACGCAGATATTGCAGGCGGTCATAGTCACCAAGATTGTACTGGGCAACCAGCTCATCGACCATTACCCTGACCTGCTGCTTCTGTTCATAATTGAGGAGATTCAATTGGCTATGCTGTTCTGCATTGTATTCACATGCCCTTCGATTAAAACAGAAATAAAGAATAGGAGTCTGCCCTCTTTCCAGAATATATTGAATAATTTTTTTTGAGGAAGGTTTGCGACGAAGGAATTTTTTTCGCTCAGAAGCATCGGAACGGTACTTTCGTTTTATTGACTTGAGGCTCATCAATCCAAATTTAGGGCTATAAAAATGATGTTTTAAAGGAACAGGTCGCTCCGTTTCTTCAATTACAGTAAAAGGAGTTCCCCTCACAGCGCCCATCCACTGTGCCAATTCATGAATATTGGGAACAGTAGCACTCAGGCACATGAATCGAATCTCCCGTGGAGCCAGAATAATACTCTCCTCCCACACTGTCCCCCGCTCAGGGTCATCCAGATAATGAATCTCATCGAAGATTACATAATAGATATCTGAAAGGCGACTGGAATCCTCAAGGATTAGGTTGCGAAAGATCTCTGTAGTCATAATTAGCAGCTTACCATCAGGGTTAATGGTAACATCCCCGGTCTGGATCCCGACAATTCCTTCGCCGAAACGTTTCCTGAAATCACGATATTTCTGATTGGAAAGAGCTTTTATCGGTGCAGTATAGATAACCCTTTTATTTCGCTCCATAGATACATCCACAGCGTACTCTGCAATAAGAGTCTTGCCACATCCCGTAGGAGCTGCTACGATTAGTGATTCCCCTCTATCGATTGCTTCCACAGCCTCGATTTGAAAGGGATCCAATTCGTAATTTTGGTAACGCACATTTTCTCCTGTTTATCGATTGTTCCTGGTTTTAAGAAACCTGTACTTTTTATGAATATTCGTGTTTCCCCATTCATGCCATTCGAGAGCCTTCTTACCTCGAAATAGCTCGAAATAGGAGATTTTATACGAATTATTGAGAAATATCTTTGTAAAATAGTTTAATTACACAATAGCTCAATATTTTACTTCATTAATGTATAATACGAATAAGTCGGTAAAAAAACGAAACAAGGCAAAAAGGGATGAAAAATAAGAAACTGACACTAGCCACTGACTATTATTGGCCGCAAAGAGGAGGAGTAGAAGCGGTAGCACAAACACTTGCCTCAAATCTCAGATTCGATTTCAGTATACAGATAATCACTCATGGAATCTGTTCATCACCTTCGCTGTTCAAATGTTTTTTCGAAACCAGAGATATTCCACCTATCGATCCGGATGGCAACGCCATTAATCTTATAAGAAGCGGCATCAGAGAAAAGATCTTGCTCTTACCACTTGTAATATGGGATATACCAGCATGCAAAAAAGCCTTCATTTATGATTTGTTGTATTTTTTTTACAGGTTGGCATTCAGGAAGAAAATTTCTTCTCTGCTTGGAGACACACAGATTGTTCATTGCATTTCTACCGGTTATCTTGCCCGATGCATTAGCGAAATCTGCAGAAAAAGAAGTATCAGACTTGTTAACAACCCCTTTATCCATTTTGGAAGATGGGGAGACTCCCCTGGACAGATAAATGCCTATAAGAAATCCGACGCGTTAGTATGTCCTACAGAATTTTTTAAAAATAAATTTCTTTCTGTAGCCGGCGATTTCTGTGATAACGCAGTAGTGGTAATCCCCCCTCCAATACCTGCCCCACGCAGCTCAGATCCGCTAAGCAATAATACTTATGGCAAATATATACTTTTTATAGGCCGGCGCGAGAACCACAAGGGGCTCCCTTTGTTGCTTTCTGCATATCAGGGGCTTGAACCCTATGGAAAACTTCTGATAGCAGGTCCTGGTGAAAGAATCAATTCACCCAATCCTAGTATCACCGATCTGGGGGAAGTGGATGAAAGCACAAAACAACATCTTCTCTCGCGCTGTTCACTTCTCTGCGTCCCCTCAAATAACGAATCATTCGGAATTGTTTACGTTGAAGCTATGAGTTATGGCAAACCGGTAGTTGCCCTCAATATCTCCCCTGTAAATGAGATAATTGAAAATGATATAACAGGAATCCTGATACCTCCAGGAGACACAGACAGACTTCATCGGGCATTAAAGCAGCTTTTGACAGAAGACAACCTGAGAATAGAGATGGGTAAAGCCGCAAAACACTCCTTTGAGTGTCGGTACAGTAACGGAAAGGTTATCAGGCAGTATAAAGTATTGTATTTAACCTAAGGTTTCATTTTAGAATTGAGTTTTCCAGAATTTCCATTTTTTTCTTTACCTGGTGCTCTCCCAAACACAGTGGTCAGCGACCTGATGTCTTCCAGTTTTTCTTTGCTGACTTGATCTATTGTGAATCGCCATTTCCAGTTACCGCTGCCAGTTCCCGGAGTGTTCATCCGGTGCTCCGTGCCAAGTCCCAGCACATCCTGAAACGGGATTATGCAAAGTCTGGAAGGAGAACCAAAGGCCAGACGGAGAAAAAGCTGCAAGAAAGCAGTTGCTCCATTGCAACCCAGAAAATTATGGACAAAAACCTTATTTTCTGAAGAGAGACTATTATACCACCCAATAGAAGTATCATTATCGTGAGTTCCTGTATAAGTGACACTATCAGGGAATATGTTATAGGGCAGATACGGGTTATGTGGATTACCATCAAAAGCAAACTGAAGCACTTTCATTCCGTGCAACCCAGCCTCTTGCCTGAGCAGTTCCACTTCCTGGGTAATTTCTCCCAGATCTTCCGCTATGATGGGTAATTTCCCCAGCTTCTGTTTAATTACATTGAAAAAATCAATACCAGGCCCCTTTTCCCAGACTCCATTTTTTGCAGTGTTACTGGAAGATGGAATTGCCCAGTAAGATTCAAACCCTCTGAAATGATCCAGTCTGATATAATCAACCAGTTGAAGAGTCTTCTGAATTCTTTTAATCCACCAAGAGTATTCATCCTTGCGCATTTTATCCCACCTATAAAGAGGATTGCCCCAGAGTTGTCCATTTTCACTGAAATAGTCAGGTGGGACTCCTGCGACTCTTAATGGTTTTCCGGACTCATCCAATTCAAAAAGCTCTAAAGCTGCCCAGACATCAGAACTATCATAAGCGGTATAATAAGGAATATCTCCAATGATCTGAATTCCGTTTTTATTTGCATACGATTTCAATGTAATCCACTGTCGATAAAAACAGAACTGAAGAAATTTTTGATATCGGATCATATCATACTTAGTTGCAAGAATTTCTCTTATTGCAGCTGGATAGCGCATCTTTAACGGAGTATCCCAGAGATACCAGGGTTTCCCTCCCATCAGATCTTTTATCACCCGGAATAGAGCATAATCATCTAACCAGTACCGTTCCCTTTCGCAGAATTGAATAAATTCATCTGTGTCGGTGAAACGGGAATATGCCTTGTGAAATATTTTTTCTTTTTGGATAATAACCTCCCCAAAATCCACCGCGGAATCTGGAAGCTTGGGATAGTTATCCAGTTCAGAACGAGTAAGAAGTCCTTCTGCCTCCAATGAATCTGGAGAAATAAGCAAGGTATTACCTGCAAAAGAGCTGAAACACTGATATGGAGAATCACCGTAGCCGGTGGGTCCTAAAGGACAAAGCTGCCAGAAAGATTGTTTCATCTGGGATAGCATATCGATCCAAGTGAAAGAAAAGTCTCCCAAATCCCCAATTCCGTATCTGGAGGGCATCGAGGTGGGATGCAGAAAGAGTCCGGAAGAACGATTCATAGTTTTTACTCTGATGATTTTTGCTGAATTTTTAAGCTAAGATGATGATAATATTATCCTTAATTCTAAAAAAAGTCGAGAACTCAATAAATATACTATAACCCAAATCAATCAGAATCCATGCCATGAGTCAGCCCCTGATTTTAGTTCAAATAAGCAAATCTAACATTCTGAGAAAAACTACAAAAATTAATTCTCGTTGTTAGATACAGAAAGCAGTCCGAAAACTTTGATTAAGCTCCAAAAAATTGGGAATTAGCAAGTTATAATGCTTAAAAGAAAGAAAATTATCTAAAAAATGCAGCATTACTGCAAATCCACTCATTATATTTGTTATTTATACTTGAGTTATGCATCAGAAAGAGTTAAACAATAATTACATTCAGTTGCTCTGTTTCCGATCGAATAACTCTTATACTTTAATTACCTGATTAAAAAACATTTTGATTCTGTAAATGTTTTTAACCCGGTACCAATCCGAACACTATTTAGAACACTATTTAAATTTATTATCAAAATGGGGGTAGTTAGATGAAACTACGGTATATGTATTTTGCGGTTCCGCTTCTTTTTATCGGCTGTGCCTCTTACAAGCAATTGCAACCCAAGCCGGTTCTCTCTTCAGCCGAAAGCGGATATATTGAACTCAAGAATGGAAAAAAAGACTTTGAGCTGAAAAAGAACAAAAAATATTTCATCAATTTTCCCTCTGCTCAGGAAGACAATTTTTACCTGGTACTAAATATTCCCTCAAAAAAACAGTTCACCAGTTTTCTTACCAACCAACTTACCAAGAAATCTTACGGTGAAAAAATTGCCGACGAATCCCAATCTGATACACAGAGCGTTTATCCCATCCCGAAAAACAGTACTGGTTATTTTCTGATTATGGAAGGGATTGCACAGGATTTTGTCCTTAACATCGATTATCGCTATACACCAAAGTGGCGTTTCAAATTTGAGACCAAACATGCCGGCTTCAAAGAGATTCTCCAGAAAAACAGAGTAGATCGCAGTACTTATAATTCCATCGGTTCCGGAAATCATCTCCAAGGTACTAACTTTTCCTCAGTTATAGCGAAAGTAAAAGGTCATTCTGAGGAAATTGAAAAGGTTTACAAAGAACTTCTGGCTATCGAAAGCATTTTTCCTGCAGGAATAGTAAACTCCAAAGATGAAGCTTATGAAAATTATAAAAAATTAAAGTCAGATATCGAAGATGAGATGAAGTTTCAGGATAATTACCTTATGGTCCTCAATTTCTTTGGAAAAGAGTTTGCCAGCAAAGGTAATCCCGCCCAACTACTTAATTCAGTTGAAGATTTTATCTCCTTCTTTGAGTCTAAAGACCGATTCCCCAGCACTATTGTTTCTGAAGCACAAACCGTTATCGGAGAACGTTTGCAGGAGATTGTTCCTTTCTACAATCAGAGACTCTCGGCCAAGGAAAATGCAAAACCTTTTGATGAAGACACTTATCTTACAAAACCTCTTTTTCGTATCGGCACACTCTACAATGTTGCCGGACTGCCAACACCCGCAGAGTACACTCTACTGGCTAAATTTGTGAAGGATTTTGGCACCAGTAGCAATGCGATTGTTGCTGCAAATGATAGTCTTGCCGCAATCCGTGCTTTTATTGCCAAAGAAAAACAGATGCCTGGAGATGATTTTTTCAGAAATGTGGTTCAAAGAGCAGCCTCAATTCAAAACAGTTTGCCAAAACCACTGGACCAATCTTATGGAATGTATCTGCAATACAGATGCAGCGCAGATCTCAATGAGAAGATTAAAGCAGTAACGGACACAGTAAATGACGCACTTTCCAAATTCAAAGAAGCAGAAACACTGGTTATCCAGCTTAATGTGCTTAAAGCCCAAAACGAATACAGTACCATGCTAAGTATGCTTATCAAAAATACTCATCTGGATTTTCTGCTTGAGAAATATCGTGCTCTGGACAAAATGTCAATTGAGGAACAGGGGAAAAAAATTGAGGCAGCACTGAATTCTCAGAATTGGCCTTTGTCAGAAAAGCTCCTCTACAAACTCCATGAAGATATGAACTTTCTGAAACCCGGCGACATTTTGGCCATGAAAGCAGCATTGGTCGAAGAACTCGAAGACTCTCTTTACACAAAAATCGACCAGGTATCCAGAATACGCATAAACAAATTTCTGGAGGAAAACATTAATACTCTGGAAAACATCGACTCGCTCTACTCGGATTCCGTTTTTGTACCGGTTTATGATGTAAAGTTCTCTTCAGGATCCAAAAAAGAATTACTTCAGCGTAAAGCAGATCTTATTGAACATCTCCAGAAAATGAGAGACAATGAATTTCCTGCCAAAGCAATCTCTCTGTTATACAGCCAGTTCATCTCCAACCCCAATGACAATGGAGTTTTTAAGGCCCGCGCGATTGTGGCACATGGTAAATATTACAAGGGTGATGACAATAAGATTAAAACAAGAATTGCAGAATGCGATCCCATGTCATCCAAATGGATAGTCAAACCTGCCGATTACCGCAGAATTTTCGCTCTTCCAGTTACCAGCAAGAAACGGGGAGTTAACAAATATGTAGTACGTCTGAATGTGGACATACCTACCGAAGCAGAATTTCCGGTTTACGATGTCAATATTAAGCTGCCAAAGGAAATTGCAGAGAATGCAGCCACCCAGCAATGGTATGAAGCAATTTCTCTCAATAAAAAACTGCTTAAAAATGAAGGCCGTTTCTCTATAACTGCACCGAGTGCATCAAACGATTATGAATGTCAGATTACACCTGTACAGATGAACAAAGGCAAGGCAAACATGCTGGAAATCACCTTCAATCATCCCTCATTTAAGGTGCATCCTGTAAGTATAATGGTACAGAAACCACTAATAAAGAAATAACCGAATCCATTATAAAGGAGATATTTAATGAAAAAAGCATTAATCATTATCAGCATATTGGTTCTGGCTGCCGGAGGTGGTCTGGCTTATTATTTCTTTTTCAGTAAAAACCTGAGCGACCAGATCGTTTTGCCTTACATTGCACACCAGAAACCCAGGGTAGACCCCCACGTTCCCAGTGCAGTCCCAATTGCTGATAAACTGGATGAAGTTCTATTTGATGGTCTGTTTAACATCTCTGCCAACAGAAGTGGTACCGTTTATGAAGACGGTCTGGGGGAATTTGTCTCTCTTGACCAGAAAAACAATGTTACAATCAGACTTAAACCTCGTAAAAAATGGCACAGCAGTTATTCTGTCAGTATAGATAAGAATAATATTTCCATCTCAGAAAAAGAGGGAATCAGCTTTACTGCTAAAGATCTGAAATTCACTCTTAACAGAATAAAGAAACTTGGCAGCATCTCTCCTGACTACATTCTCGTTTCTCAGGCTATTCCAGCTTTCGATTTCCAGGGACCCAATGACGATGGAGAAATAGTCTTCCAGTTAAAAAGCGACCGCATCTGGACAGAAAGCGACATCAAAGAGGTATTATCATTTAAAATACTACCCTTTGATTCTGAACTGGATGCTCCTTTTTATAACAATGGTACCGGTCCATATCTGCAGGCAGGTGAAGTGGAAGACAGGATCCTTTTTCATAAATCCCCTGATTACAATGCTGTTGTGAACAATGTGGTTTTGAAACCCTACATTGACAACAGCACCTATTCCACTGAGCTTAAAAATCGTAATATAAATGTATTACTGAGCACCCCATTCGGAGCAATCTCGCCTATTCTTGGAAAAACAGAAAAATATTTCTACAAATCAAGCATCAGCACATGCTTCTTCGCTCTTTTCTTCAACGTTGAGCGTCTCTCCCTCGATCAGCGAAAAGCATTGCGTAAGATGATCGATAACAAAAAAATTCTCAACCGTTTTTTCCGGATCGGGACCGAACAACAACGTCACATTGCCAACTACCGTGGTGATAACGACAATTACCATGAATACCTCAATTACAGTGTGTTTCCTACCACATCATATTATGTGGAAGACTCTATAGTTATACCCACAACCGAACTTGATGGCCCAGATCCATCTGTGCTTCCTGATACAGTGCAAATTCAGACATGTCTTAGCCATGACTACCGGGAAGAGCTCGCAGAATTGGTTGAAATCATGAACGATCCTTCACTTTTTGGTGGAAAAATCAAGGTAAATGTAGTTCCCAACGCTGAAATCCAGAAAGGTAATTACGATGCAGTGCTGGTTGCAGTAAGCGGATACAGAAGCAACTTTCTGTTTGATATGTATAACATCTTCCTTCGCCAGCCGGATTTCGAAACCTATAAGGTAAATCTGTATACCGCAATAGACAGCAAAGGTAAACAGGTAATACAGGATCAATCATTTAAAGCAGATAAGAACTTTTTCCGCATTGATCTTGGCACCAATTCCCCAGAACAGGCTCAGTTTGCCGAACTGCTGAGAAAAATCTATGGATTTATGGCTACTCATGAAATCGGAGATAAACAGTACTTTGCCCGGGATATCGATCAACTGGAACATGAGCTTGCGTTGGGAAGCTGGCTTTTTTCACTGCCTTCCCTTGCTTATTTCAGCACTCAGTTTGATCCCAATACCATCGATCTCTATGGCACCGCCTCTCAGCTTTCGACAATTGAGAAATGGCAGGAAGCCAGGAAAAAATGATTTGCAGTTCCACAGCATGTCCGGCACTGCTGACATGCTGTAAATTTCTGTTTTTCCCCACGGATTTGTTTATTTATGAAAATTTCATCTGTAATTATGCTCTGTTTTATGCTCCCGGCAATCTTGCCTGGAGCCGAAAAAAATGGTGATTATCTGATCATCTCCGAGCCCTCAAAACTTTCAATCTTCAATCAATTCGAACAGATCCTGACAGAGACTCAATTAAATAATATTCCACCATACTCTCCATTTCTGATTGTTAACCGTAAAGAAACACTAGGGGATCAGATCACCGAAGCACTTCGCTGTAAATATCTGGGGCAGACCTATTTTCTGCTCCTCGATGAGAAAGGCAATTTAAAGGGCTTGTCTTCTCAATTATATCATAAAACTTTTAAAAACTGCCTCATAATCAACGATACTGCCTTACTAAAGCAGTCTGTAAATGTTTATCAGAAATACCCATCCAGCGGTTCAGTTACCAAATGTAATGCGAATCAAACTGTCGTACGCATTTTCCGGTACTCTAACTCTTATTATGTTTTCGTTCCGGAAAAAGAGTTTTTCGGGTGGATAACCAGTAGCACCTCAATATTTAAAACATCTGTAAGAGATATCGTAGAATCGAAAACATTCAGTGTTAATGAAATCCATGGAATGGTTGAAAACCGGTTAAAAGCTGTAAATGAAACCTATACCCAGTATTTTGAGTATTTTAATGGTATAACTCATCAGGGCAAATCAATTCCACAGTGGAAGTTGCATAACGATGGTAAGCGACTAAGATGCACACTGAGTTCATCCGCACAGATTAGCGAACAATTGCAAAATAGTACCAGATATGTTCTGCAGGATATCGAACACATGCTACTGGGTAAGCCATTCAATATCCAGTACAGTTCAGGAGAAATTACAATTAGTCCACGATAACTGGATTCTGAATCACTATGAAAAAGAAATTTATTGAACATATTTCAGGAATTCTCTTTGTTACATTACTACTCTTTGGAATTCTCTTTCTTTATAATACCTCAAGAGATCGGGATCAGCAGCAGCAAAACTCCAGCATTCGTCCGTTCATTGAGGTTCCTATCTCAAATATCAATGACCCCTTCCAACGGGCACTTCTCAAAGATGTAATGAATCTCTTTTACCCTGATCAGACCGATAAAAATGATCAGATCATTGATGAACTGCTAAAAACAAAAGAAGACGAATTTAATACCAGGCTGCAAAGATCACATCTTGAGGAGCACCTTTCGATCCACAAACTGCAGAATATTCTTTGGATGTTAGCAAAATTTCTTTTCACCTATGTCGTTGTGATGCTTTTAACATGGTATGGGGTACAGACAATAGCTGTCTGGCGCTTTGTTTCAAAAAAGCAGGCTTTAGAAAGAAAGCTTCAGCCTGATTTCAAAACTGAAAATTTGAGTTGGGGAAAAAGGGCAACATCAGTACTTAACCCAATTATGAAAAGTATCATCTATTTTATTCTTTTCTCGCCTGCCTATGTCATTGCATACTCGATCAGAACAGAATTCAACACCGACTCACTTTTTTTCATGATCATTCTGGGAGTTATTTCCAACGGTCTGTTAATCATGTATTCCAACAAGTTTTACGCTTTTTTAACATCGGAAAGCAGGAAAGGATATCTGGATACAGCTCTGGTCAAAAACCTGAACTCTTCCTATCTGTATAACGGCGACACAGGTATTTCATCAGGTGCAATATTTAAATTCCGCAAAAACTTCAAAGGGCATGTTTTTCAGCATATTTTCCAAAATGCCCGTTTTCAGTATCTATCTACCATAAAAGAACAGGCATCCTTTCTTATTACCGGATTGATTATAATAGAAATGGCACTCAATATTCATGGTTATCTTAATTATGAGATGCTCCGTCAAATGCTTTACAAGAATTATGATGTGGTGATTGTAATCATTCTTTCCATTTTTTACACTGTTAAAATTACCGAAATGCTGACAGATTTTCTTGTATACAGGGAATCTTTAAAATATGAGAACAGATCATAAAGTTACTTTTCTTCAATCATTTCTGAATTCTAAAGATCAGCTATGGGCTGCGATATGGATTATCACCATAGCTGCAGTTGGAATATGGGACCTGCTTTTTCTAAACCGTCCGGCATTAGAGAAAGTGATTACCGGTTTCGTAAATACTTTTAGCATATCACTTCTGGTGGTTTTTTTCACTTTGATTCTATCTTGGCTTATCACTCTTGGGCTCCATTTTTTCGAGCTGAAACGCAATCATACCGGTTATATAGCTTTAACCTTTTTCCTGAACCTTCTGCGTTCAGTTCCACAGATAGTGGGCATTCTGTTTGGATACGTTGGAATCGCCGCTCTGGTAGACAGAGGAATATTAATCGGAAACTTAACCGTCTTTCCTTGTCTGGCCTTTTGCATGAGCCTTTTCATAATAGCAGAAGTCGTTGATTTGATGAGAGAGAGGATCGAACATTTTAAAAAACTTGACTTTTATAATGCAATGAGGGTATGCGGCATTTCCGAGAGCAGAATCATTAATTTTGACATACTCTGGAAAAACAGCCGGCTACATATTTTCAACAAACTGATAGCAGTGTTTGGAAGTGCAGTGTTTCTGCAGTGCAGTGTTGATTTTATTATTTCTGTAGGCTTGTCTACCGATATAAACCCTGTCAGCCTTCCGGTTACTCTTGGAAGCCTTCTGGCCAAAATCGACAGTAAACAGGACATCCTGGCTATTGGAAATACCCTTTTCAATCCCGGATATCTGCCTAATCTGCTTTTCCAGCATTTGCAGGGTATAACAGTTGCATTTCTTATTGTTTTTTCTCTTTTCTGTATCAACAATATCTCAAATGGCTATGCTGAAAGACACCGGTTATGAATACACGTCAATTTTCTATCAGGGTCCAATCCGGTAATCGCTGTCTGGTTAATGCTGAAAACTTTCCGGT
>CAYPMS010000102.1:0-12629 GCA_964411655.1 uncultured Fibrobacter sp. | reverse complement strand
GCCGGGTTTTTATCCGGTCAGGATTTCAGGATTGAGCTCCTCGGTGGGCAAGATAACCATCACTGCTTCGATAGATTTCTTTAAAATCCGGGATGATCTGATAAAACTTGGGCTTCGGCTTCCAGGCGGATCAATGGTATTATCAAGAGCAAAGCCATCCGTTTTTGCAACAGGAAAAAGTGAATTTATCGAATCTCTTGTTAACGAACTTCTGAACAGTAATACATTTTCAATGGCAAATTCAGCAGAATCCGCAGATTACATTATTTCTGCATCCTTATCTGTTGATCCGAATGTAACTGTACAGCGCAGTATCTTTCAGGCCAGCGGCAAGCTGGAATTTTCTCTTAACAGGGGTAAGAATTATCCTGTGATTGAAATCCACCGTACTATAACCGCAGGGAACGGACGATCTGAAGAAGCTGCTGTTAAAACACTGAAAAAGGAAGCTGTTAGGATAGCATTGCAAGAGATAAACAGCACATTTTAGTGACTTTGTAATAGTAAACAGTTTCATTTGGAAATCACATTTTGATTAAATTTATGGGCATCAATTTTTTGGGGTTGATTACTCTGAAGTTCAGATATTCATAACTGATCTTTTTTGTTTAGCTAACACTTGTCTGCGACCTGACAGCTAAAGGAAGCTTTAAATTGGCTGTTAATATTAAAAATTTACTGGAAAAAAAACATTTGTTCTGGCGTACAGGGCTAATACTGCTGTTTTTCAGTCTCTGTTTTTCCTTTCTTCTGTTCCATATCGACCCGTCTGTCATTTTTTCAGTCAATGGTATCGGTATTCATAAATATGTAGCTATAATCAAATCCCAAAACTTTTCATCTTACAAAGACCTTCTGTTTAGAAATCATTTCATTCTTGAACTGACTTCCCAATATCTGAGCGGAATTGCGGCTGCACCGGGTGGATGGACAAAGTTTATTGTCACACTTTTTATCTATACATGTCATTATCCAATTGCAGGCGCATTGGTTATTTCCGGTTTTATTCTGTTTTTCTGCTGGATATTCACTCTGTATATCCGGCAAACCTGTTCCTGTTCGGCATTGGTTTTTGCTTTAATACCAGCTTTTCTGGTATTAGCTATCTGTGTCTGGTACGAGTTGAGCTATATCTGTTTTCTGCTTCCAGTGGCAGGTTCTTTTGCTTTCGCCCTGATTTATCTGAGGCTGCGGCCTGTTTCGTTTTACAAATCAGTTTTTTTGTTGACTGTTATTTTCTGGTTTTCCTGGTATCTAATGCAATGGGGAGCCCTTCTTTTCTTTCTTTGGATAGTTATTTACCAGGTTTTCCATGATAAAGGTAATATCACTCCTACTGCCATTACAGCAGCAGCTAATGGAATGCTCCTCTTTTTTGTGGAAAACAGATTTCTGCCACTAAGCATGATAACCAGATGGTCTGATTTCACCACGTTATCCGGATTGCCACTGATAGTAATCGGGTTTTTCCCGCTTTCGGTAATCGTTTTAATATCCTTGAAAAGGACCTTTCATTTACCGGAAAAAATCAGTATTTCTCTGAAGGCATTCCTGTTCATCTGCAGTTTTACACTTGCAACCCTGTGGCTTTACAAAGATATTGGAAATCGTTATACCAGGATAATTGCAAGAACAACGCATCATGTAATGAATGGGCAATGGGAAAAGATCCTCAATGAAAAGGCTGAAGTGCTTTTTAAGGATTTCCCCCAAAAGGCAGGCCCACTTCATATTTTTATGGTGCATGCCATTAACCAGGCACTTTGCCGTACCGGCCAATCTGGTGAGAAACTGTTTTCTTTTCCTCAGACAGCGTTTTCTTATGATCCTCTTCTGATGTTAAGCAGTATGGATGCAAGCAGCTATGTTAACTGGATTGTTGTGCTTGATCTGACTATTGATCTTGGTATGGTAAACATGGCCGAGAAGATTACCGGTGAGCTTATGGAGAATCTGGGTCCTTACCCTGAGATTCTCTATCGTCGGGCCCTGGTACAGATTGCCATAGGGAACAAGGAAGCTGCTGCTGTGTATCTTAATAAACTATCTCATATGCCTTTTTTCCGTGACAAAGCCCGAAGGCTGCTGAGTATGATCAGAAATAATGGGAATTTTCTGTTGGAACCCCGGATTGCTTCCATGTATAAATATAAGGAAACAATCGATTACTTCCTGAACAACAATATGAGAAGCGATATTATTCTCAAATATCTTCTTCAAAGTAATTCTGACAATAAGTTAGCTTACGATTATCTGGTGAACTATTGCCTCCTGAATAATCGCATCGATGAGATACCCATACTGATTTCGGTTGCCGGAAAATATGGATACACTGTATTACCGCGGTATTGGGATGAGGCGTATTGCCTTTATCAATCTTTTAATCTGATGCAGACATCCTCGACAGTCTCTTTTTCTGGAGTAAGCCAGAATACAGTGAAACGTTTCTATAAATTCACGAATGATTTTCTGCAAATGGAAAAGGATCATCTGGCTGCTTCGAAACTGGCTTCTGTTCATGGCAGTTCCTATTTCTTCTATTTCACCTTCAGATATTCGCCCGGAGGTTTTAATTGAACAGATACCTGGGCATTCTAATTTGTTGTGTTGTGCTCTTTGGCGGATGCCGCAAAGATCTGGCAAGAATCAAGCAGATATGTTTATTTACAGAGCAGATGCCGCTGATCAAACCGGATTACTCTGGCATTACTATTCCTCCAAATATTGCACCTCTGCAGTTTTCTTTACAGGACTCACCTACTGCCAGTATAGCCGAAATATCTTCTGTTAAAGGATCTCCGATTCTGGTAAAAGGGGAAAAAGGGAAATTCTTTATTGATGATAAGAGCTGGAAAAGATTACTCTCGCAAAATCAGGGGAATCCGCTTCATTTTTCGATTTACGCCCGGTCTGAAAAGGGGAAATGGATTCAGTACAAAACGATCGAAAACACTATAGCCAGAGAACCTATCGACCGATACTGCACTTATCGTCTTTTGAATTTCCAGTACAATTATTGGAGAGATCTTCGCGAATGTGAAAGGGATCTCACTTCTTTTAAACAGAGAGAACTTCTCAGCACCATGAATTATTCACAATATGATCAGATGAAATGTATCAATTGCCATATACCAATGAATAACAATCCGGAACGTTTTACATTACAGCTGCGTAGCAGCACCGGAGGTGTCGAAACTCTCATTTCCAATGGTGATTCCCTCGCCCTGCTCTCCTCCAGAATAGGTCATGTTGCCTGGCATCCTGGCGGCAGATATATGGCATTCTCATCCTACAAGGTACAGCAGTATTTCCATTCGGTAGGAAAACAGTTCATCGATGTCTATGATAATGATTCATATATCGCAATCTATGATATATCAGAGCGCAAGATCATTTCGATTCCGCAGCTTAGTCAACAGGGAATTCTGAACACATGGCCGGCATGGTCTTCAGATGGGCGATATCTCTATTACTGCAGTGCACCTGTTTTATGGAGCGATAATGGAGAACCTCCCGAAAATTTCAACAGAACCAGATACAACCTTTTGCGAATCGCCTATAATACCGATAAAAACACCTGGGGAGATGTGGACACTGTGCTTACACCGAAGCAAACCGGACTTAGTATAGCAATGCCCAGAATATCACCTGATAACAGATTCTGTCTTTTTTGTATGCAAAACTACGGTCCTTATCCTTATATCGATGCAAGCAGCGATCTGTATCTGATGGATTTGAAAACTGGTCACTACCGTAAGCTTGACATTAACAGTGAATACAATGAAAGTTATCATTCATGGGCGCAAAATGGCCGGTGGATTATTTTTTCTTCCAGAAGAGACGGTGGTATATTCACCCGCCTTTACATAAGTCATATAGATTCCATGGGTAATGCCAGTAAAGCTTTTATAGTGCCTCAACGTGATCCGGAATTTTACGATTCTTTTTTAAAATGTTATAATGTAGCAGAATTTGCAATAGCTCCTGTGCCTTTTTCGCAGCGAAATTTACAAAAAGCAATTCAATCACAGAATATAATCAAGGTGGCTTTCCCGTCAGAACTCCTAAAAAGATCAGCCGGAAATGTTTTAAACCAATGGTCACCTGCCAACAGTCGGGAATAAAAGATTGAGATTGACAGTAAAGAAAGAGGTGACTACAATCGGGGGAAAGTATGATGCTTCGATGTTGCAGGAAATCGGGAGACGAGGAGGAATCCAGTTTGTTGCGTATCCATACTCGTCACCCCACTAAGCTCAATCGTGAGAGAAAACCATCTCCTTTACCTCAACACCTTCGATTTTTCGCAGAGATGATTTGAAATTTTCAAGAATGCTATCATCACCAAGCAACTCCACCAAAATGAGACCGTTAGGTGAACAGGTATTATCAGACGCTTCATGAAGCCCGATTCTGGTCTTTATGCTGCAACCGAATTCGGTAAGCACATTCTGCACAGATGGAATATGTTTTACTCTGTTAGTGACATGAATACCCACTATGTAATACTTTCCTTTGGAACCCATTCTTCTTCCTCCTGTTTCTATATGGTTTCGAACAGTTATTGTAATATATCTGTTGTTTTTTCCTGTTCTCGTCAGGAATCAACTATTTATAGGGACAAGGAAGATCTAATTCGCAAGAGAAAAAAAGATGAAAGAGAAATTAACGATTTACCAGATCTTTAACATTTGCAGCTTTTTGTTTCAGAGCACGCTCAAGGTTCTCTGATATCAGTGCCCGCTCCTTTTTACCAGAAAAGACGGGACTTTCGAGCGCCTCTTTGAAAAGCGCAATTGCTTTATCATATCGTTTCTGCTGGAGATAGATGACACCTACCCGGTTTTTCAGTTCTACAATCCTGGGATGTTGCGGATATAACTGGAAAAATTTTTCATAATAGCGGGTGGCATTTTCGGGTCTGATGCTAAACTCCAGTTCAGCCAGACGCAGCCAGCTCTCTCCTGCAAATGAACCCTGTGGGAAAAGAGCAAGATAGGTAAGAAACACCTGTGAAGCTTCGGTTGGATTATGCACATTATCCACTTTTAATCTTCCGATAGAAAATAGCGCATCTTCACGGATCAGCCTGGGTGAGTTTTGATTGTCAAATACTAACTGGTATAGATCTATGGCCGCTTCCCAGTTACCAGCCAGCTCCTCTTTTTGTGCCCTGGAATAGAGATCTTCACTTTCCTTTAATGAAGAATCATCAGATCCAAGGAATTTACTGCTAATCAGTTCGGGAGTAATGGCTGCTGCATCGGTTCGAGAACCAGAATCAATTTTTTCGATCGCAGCTTCAAACTTCTCCAATGGTTTCTGAGGATGTACTTTTTTTACAGCAAGCGGTTTTTCCACTTTATTGAGAGTAAAAGTAAAAATATTACTTTGTTCATCACCGCTAATGGTAACCACTGTATCCAGTGACTTATATCCAATACTGGACAGGCTGATACTGCAGCTACCCAACTGGGAGCGTATGGCAACCGGTGCAGTTCCGTATAGTTTGCCATTCACATAAACATTAGCTTCTTCAACAGAACTTCTTATCTGCAACATCCTGTATTCAGTCATCGAATCGATCTGAGGAATCTCTTCGATATTCTTACGCAATACTATCTGTCCACCATCCCTGACCACATAACGTTCCAGTGTCGAATCATACTGAAGACTCTGGCCCGCCCTAAGCTCTATTTGGTCAAAATATTGCGAAGAGATACTGACCACACCTTCAAGAACTCTGGTAGTAACTGTACCTGAAAAACCCGGTTCCAGTTTAAAATAGGTTCCCTTTACAGCTATCTGATAATCGGAAGTATGAACCAGAAATTCTTCATCCCGCTGATGCCGGTTAACCAGAAACGCAACCTGTGGAGTGAACCGATCTTCCTTAGTATCGTTTCCGGACAGACTCACCCGATAATGAGCAGTCTTATCTGTAACTTTCAACATCTCAATTTTTGACTCATTTCGCAGTTCGATACTTCCATGTCGGTTGAGCAGCTTGACTATTCCGCCCGAAACCGATGCGCACTCTCTGCCTATGGTACCACTTATCCCCGGAATATTCAGGGCACTGCCATACACCTGATAAGCAAATGTATTCACCGGAGATTCCGGTTTGTTCCCAAACCACGGATAGAAAGTCACGCCCCCTACAAGCAATAATATCAGGGCAGAAACCAGACCTGCTGTCTTGAATACTATCAGATAATTATCAATAAATGCCCAGAAAGGCTGTTTTTCCAGTTTTATCTGTTCATTACTTTTTTCTATGCGTCTAAAGAGAGAATCTTCAATTTTTTCTATCTGGCTCAAAGTAAGAACAATCTCTCTTTTGATCTCCTGCTCAAAAGATTTCATAGATTGGTTTTCATTGAGTCTTTCCTCTAAAAGCAGCTCTTCATTTTCAATTTGACCCGGAGCACATACTTCTTCATTTTTAGCGCAAAGAATCCAGGATTCCTGCTTTTCCGACTGAGAGATTCTTTCGAAGATTCTATCCTCAATCCGTTCCCAATCACCACATAATGGTTCAATCTGGGGAGCCATAATAACCTGCTCCCAGAGAGGAACTTCATCGCAATTCGTAATTTTGGAGAATAATTTCGCTTCCAGCCGCTCCCACTGGGCATTAGTCAGATCATTTTCGATCCTGATACATTCATTTACCGGCTCTTCATATTCTTTATACTGGCCGATTTGAGCAAACAGTTCCTTCTCCACTCTCTGGAATATTTCCGCAGAAACGATTTTTTCAAGTTTCAGCAGCGAAAGCACACCCATTTCTTCGGTTCTGTTGATGCGGTTCAGAAGGCAAGCCTCAACTGCATCAAAATCGATATCAGCGCAGCTTTGATCTGCTCGCAGAACATCCTCAAACCAGGTGTCTTTGTTAAAGTTCTCAGTGTTCATCATTTTTCCAGAGTGTCCAGAAATTCTCTCATTTGCTTTCGCGCCGTAAAAAGCCGCGATTTCACTGTCCCCTCAGGAATCCCCATAATGGTAGCGATCTCTGCAAGGTCCATTTCACCATATATATTAAGCACTAAAGGAATACGCAACTTATAGTCCAGTTCATCCAGGGACTGTTCCACCAGATCTTTCAATTCCAAATGCTTCAATGAGCTTACTTCAGTAGATTGCACCGTATTTTCTACTGCATCCAGGTGCACCGTATTTTTTGGTGAGATCCGTTTTTCAGCTTTCTGATATCTCCATCTTCGGGTACATACATGGATCACAACCCGGTGAAACCAGGTTTTAAATGATGAATCCCCCTGAAAAGTTTTCAGGGAGAGATAGATCTGAAAGAAAACCTCCTGAAGCAAGTCTTCGTGATCTCCATAAGGCCCTGTAATTTTATAGATCAGATTATAGGCATAAGATCGATACATGTGGAAGATTTCTTTGAATGCAACCTGATTACCAGACTTACATTCTTCAAGAAGCTCTTTTGTGGGCTCCAGAAGCGTTTTATTCATAAAAATCTGCTCTATTATTTACCAGTAAATAAAATGTGGATTTTTTTCCACTCTCAAATTAGTAGTATGTTTTTAAAAAACGGTTCGTTTACGCGATAAAACAGGGGAAGCAGCGGAACTTAACCACTCAAAGTAATACTGCCTAGATGGTTTAAAAATAAAAAAGGGTCATTTCCCCTTTATAACTGCTTCCACTATAGCTTTAATTATATCATCGGTGCTGACATTATCCACCTCTGCATGAAATGAACGTATCAACCGATGACGAAGCACAGGATAAGCAGCCCTGCGAATGTCGGAAAGATCGGGGGTGGGGCGGTTATCAAGAAGGGCAAACGCTTTTGCAGCAATAATCAGGTACTGTGAGGCACGGGGACCTGCTCCCCAACTGATCAACTGCTTTAAGGATTGAGGGCATTCCGGGGTGGAAGGACGAGTAGAACGGACCAGCTTTACCGCTGCGGTAATCACCGATTCCGCAACAGGAACTCGGCTTACCAGTTCACGATATTCCTTTATCTGAGAACTGTTGATAACAGGATTGATGGTAACCGATTCTGCTGTCGTGGTCTGACGTACAATCTGCAGTTCAGTCTCCAGATCAGGATAATCGACCTGAATCGAAAACATGAAGCGATCCTGTTGAGCTTCTGGCAGAGGATAAGTTCCCTCCTGCTCGATAGGGTTCTGGGTAGCCAGTACCCAGAAAGGATCGGGAAGCTTGTAAGTCTGACCCGATGAGGTTACCTCATGCTCCTGCATCGCCTGAAGCAGTGCTGACTGAGTTTTGGGAGGTGTCCGGTTTATCTCATCTGCCAATACAATGTTACTGAAAACCGGTCCCCTGACAAAACGGAATTCTCTAATCCCACTTTTTCGATCATCAAAAAGGATCTCAGAACCGGTGATATCGGATGGCATCAGGTCAGGTGTAAACTGAATCCGGTTAAATCCCAGATCCAGACAGCGGGCCAGACTCTGTATCAGCATGGTCTTGGCCAAACCCGGGACTCCCACCAGAAGACAATGGCCACCACTCAAGAAACATGCCAGCAGATCATCGATCACTTCCTGCTGACCGATTATTCTTTTTGCCAGCTCTTTTTTAAGGCCGGCTATTGATTGTGTCAACTTTTCAGCAACCTTCATCTCATCAGCTGTCATCCCATTTTCCACCTTTACTCTTTTTTCAATTCCTCTTTGGCTTTTCTCAGTTCTTTAAAGGAAACTTTCATGTTCATCAGAAACATTAATCCAAGCAATGTAATTGTCGCATAACCGATTCCATGATAAAGCACAGCCATCGCTCCAGCCTTGTTTTCCACAACACCGACCATCCCCAGTCCCTGAAGCAAGGATGAATGCAGAGTTCCGATATAACCGGGTGATAATGGAATCGCTGCACCCATTGCCGCCATCGAAACTCCAAACATGCTATCCAGAATATTGAAATTGGCTAATCCCCAGGCCAGAAAGTACATCATAAAGACATAACAGAACATCATCATTATGGAATAAAACACCACCCGGAGTGCTCTGTGCCATGAAAAAACCCATTCAAGATTGGATATCAGCTCTTTACAGATTTTTTGCACCCGATCTTTTAGCGGATGAGGGACAAGAATTAACATCTTTGAAGCGATCTTTACTGCTACTGTCTTAAATCTGGAGTAAATAATCAGAAATACAACCGATACTGCAAAAGCTGCTATCATCAAAGCTGCATAGGGTTGTAATGCAGCAAGGCTGGTGTTTCCGAAAACCGGTATGAAAAAGAAAGCGGAATAAAGCAACATATCAAGAGCTCTTTCCACAAGCAGTGATCCGGCACTTTCCATCACAGTAAAGCCGTTGCGTTTCCACAGCAGTACTGCCCTGGCGGCTTCGCCCAGACGAGCAGGGAAAATATTATTCAACATAAAACCGATCATGGTTATTGAGAAGAGATCACTTTTACACTTTTCCTCTTTGCTTCCCGGAAGCATCACTTTCCATCGAAGTGATCTGAACCAGATAGTCAGGGGATTAAGCAGTACAACAGCAGCGATGATCCACTTTTCTGTTGTACAGATCTCCTTCCACAGCACAGTTATATCTACGCTTTTAACGAAGAAATACAATCCGAGAGCAGAAATAAGTATCCCGCCCGCACCTTGTAAAAGGTGAGTTTTTCTCATACATCGCTCAACCTGTTAAACACCAGGCCAGAGAAAAGTTTGGGGAAGAAATTGGTTGATTTTTGAGGCATCCTTTCGCCTCCATCAACTATCTTCCGGATTGTATCTATCGAAACAGGGCGAATAAAAAATCCCCCATGATAAGCGCTGCTGTCTTTAAGCTTCTTAATTCCTGTTCTGATATCATTCACATAATCCACTACATCATGAAGCACCTTGCCGTCCAGAGGAAGATCAAGGATGGTATTAATCACTATCATGTTGATCTCTGAGACACTCAGCTGTTTCCAGTTCATGCTCTTCTCGGGCATGGAAGTCTGCAGAAACTTTTCACCCTTATCAGAAATAGTGAGCCCGATTGCGCTCTGGTCTTTACTGTCGATATAAAGCATGTCTGCATCAAGTTTACCTGACATAAAGTCGAAAACCACGTCTTCAGATGCCTTCCCGTATTCTGTCATTCTGAAGAAATCTTTCAGTTGCTCTTTCATGATCAGCTGACGATCGGTTTTGCGGATAAGCCTGTGAAAAGAACGGATTACCAGACCCGGATCGGCCATAGACACCAGCGCCATCATCACATGGGAATAATTATCGGTTTTCTTTTCCTTATAATAATTAAGTGCGGTTTCGTACCGGTGATGCCCGTCGGCAATCAGTATGGTACTGTCTTTTACCGACTTCACAAAACTATCTATCAGGTATTCATCGGAACATAGATACAAACGGTGC
Source organism: uncultured Fibrobacter sp. (assembly GCA_964411655.1). Classification (GTDB taxonomy): domain Bacteria; phylum Fibrobacterota; class Chitinivibrionia; order Chitinivibrionales; family Chitinispirillaceae; genus JAAYPC01. The sequence goes on along the minus strand of CAYPMS010000102.1, from coordinate 2,233 downwards.
TCGACCCCGTTCTCATCGACAGCAACTCCAACTGGATCGCCTGTAACTAATGCCCTTATGGAAGGATAAATGTTTCCTTTATCGGAAAGCAGCCCGAAAATAAGTCCCATATCCACTTGACTTACATCCATAAGCTCAAAACGGTCGATTTTTGGTCCGGAAAGAGTATACTCGTGTGGCAGCACCACTTTTTCTTCAAAGTCAACCAGCTTCACCAGCGCTATTACCCCGGTCCTCACAAAGGTTATCATCTCTTTTCCCACCGGACTCCTGAAAGTCTGCTGATAAATATAAACCGAATCTTTCTTATCCTGAACCAGTATTCCTTCTTCTACCCATTTTTTAAAAATGTTTGCAGCCCTCACATGACGATCCTTATTGCAGGTATCCTGCGGTTCCGGGCGGTTCTGGATAAGCCGTACGGCATTACGGGGATCTCTCTGATATAAAGCATCGATCATCGCACCATCAATCATATCATAGGGAGGTGCAATTACTTTTGTTAGATCCTGAGGATTTTCAATCTGATAACGATAACCTTTAAACGGCTTTACTCCGGCCATTTTCCGATGCTCCTTTCAAAGCGGCAGTCTAGTCTGAGTGGCAAGAACTTCACAAAACGTTCTGCGGTGAATTTCGCACATCCCGTGCTCTTCTATGCATCTGCGATGATGTTCAGTTGCATAGCCCTTGTTGCTGTGAAATTCGTAAAGAGGATATTTTTCATTATAATCGTTCATTATATGATCCCTGGTAACTTTGGCAATGATGGAGGCAGCAGCTATCGATGCACTGCGGGCATCGCCACCTACTACTGTGCGCTGTTTATCGTTGTTTATTTGCGGAATAAGCTGGTTACCATCCACAATTACCAGTTTCCAGTCGTAATTCAGTTTTTCTATGGCCCTATACATTGCCAGAAGAGAAGCCTGAAGGATGTTTAATTTGTCGATCTCCTCAGGTGATGCCGATCCGACAGCCCACCGGATCGCCTCATTTGTGATCTTCTGATAAAGGATTTCACGTTTCTGAGCGGTTAATTTCTTGGAATCATTGATACCATCAAGTGGATTTTTAAGATCAAGCACAACCGCGGCAGCAATCACCGGTCCGGCCAGAGAACCTCGCCCAACTTCATCGGTACCAATAACAGGACCACCACATTCATCAAAGACAGTCTGATCGAATTCATAAAGAGCATCAGTTCTCTTTAAATGTGAAAAGTCCTTTTCAGACATAGCCGGTCACCCGACGGCCTTCAACCCGGATCACTCCTTTGGCGATTGCCTCAATAGCCCGCCAGTAAGTGGAATGTTCTACTTCAAGCACCCGTGCAGCCAGAGTCTGGCAATCATCAGTATCGTTGACTGCCACAGGTACCTGACAAATCACAGGTCCCTCATCATACTCTTCATTGACAAAATGAACTGTGACACCGGTTATTTTCGCTCCGTAATCCAGCACCGCCTGATGAACTCTGCTTCCATACATCCCTTTGCCTCCGAAAGCCGGCAGCAAACCTGGATGAATATTGACAATGCGGTTATGGTAGAGGCGAACAACCTCTGAGGGAAGCATTTTCATATATCCGGCCAGAATAATCAGTTCCACGCGGTACTCCTGCAGAACCGCAAGAAGTTTACTCTGGTAATCATCGGGTGATTTGAAATGAGATGGTGCAAGATGTACCGAAGGAATATTATGCTTGCGTGCCTTCTCAAAAGCCCCGGCAGTACTGTTATTTCCCACCATCAGCACAAAGTCCACATGAAGATCACCGGACTCTTTCCTGTTAATCAAAGCCTGAAAATTACTTCCGCCACCGGATGCAAAAACTGCACAACGCAAAGCCACAGAAACCGCCTTTTCTCTATTCATCAGAATCAGGCCGCTTTATACTCACAACCTCACCGTGAAAATTGACATTGTATTTAATTCCAGCCCAGGTGATTGTGTTGGTTAAATATGTCCTGAAATAGCTTACCCCCTGAGCAACCCTTAAGAATGGCTGTAACAGTAAAAACTTGGGAAAACGGTGCATCGTACCTAAGAGCACATACAACAGGGCAGTGATAAGCTCTCCCACATAAAAAACCACTGCCGCACCTCCGCCCATTCCCAAAAATGAACGTTCACCTGATAATGAAGCTAATATTGAGAAAGGAAGTAATATTACCAGACCGACTCCGGTCAACGCAAAAGGAAGAGCGACTAACCATAATAAGGGCTGATA
>CAYPMS010000101.1:2516-12648 GCA_964411655.1 uncultured Fibrobacter sp. | reverse complement strand
GTACTCTGAAGGCACCGGATCGACTACCCGCAGATCAGGACATTTACGCCTGGCCACCTCCACAGTCATGCCCCGCACCACCCCCGCTTCGCGCCCTTCAGAGGAAACATCCATAAGAACCCTGCGGGAGCCAGACGCTCTTACCCCCACCGGATATGAAGCAATCGATGGGTCAAGAACCCGGGCAACAGCCACAAAAAAATTTACCACGTTTATATGAAGAATCGTTCGTTCCATTTACCAAACCAAAAATTCGAAATCCGAAATCGGCACAGCCCTGTACTGAAAAAGCACGCACTTTCAGGGCTGGCAGGTACCCATTCCAATATTCCAATATTCCGATATTCGATATTCATTATGCCTTCTCCACTCCGACCATCTGCCGGAGCCTTCTGGCATTCTCCACCGCCTGTCCTCTGGAGTGGTTGTTAAAGACCACCAAAACCAATGGTGCTTTGGCTGCCATCGCCTCAATTCGTGGAACCCACTCCCCCAGCTCACTGTCGCTGTAAAGATAATCGTAACGGCTGACATTGTCACCGGTCCACCAGTTGTCACTGTTGCGCCCGTGAAATCTTACATAACCAATTCCTGAAGTAACAATATCCTGAGCAAGCGGCAATCCAGACAGACCGGGTTCATCTACATTAACATATGTAATATTGCGCTCTCTGAGCCCATCGTAAACCGAATCCCGTTGCCAGTAACGGTTGCGAAACTCCACAGCCAGAGGCAACTGTCCAAACTGGGCACAAAGTTTACTCAGATACTCCCGGTTATCCCGGTTATAGTGAAAACTGAATGGAAATTGCAAAAGAATCACTGCCAGCTTTGATGCCTCCACTATAGGCTCTATCCCCCTTACAAACTCAGCCACAACAGAGGACATTCCCTCCGCAGATAACTCATGTGTCAAGGTCTTATGCGCCTTCACCGAAAAAAGAAAATCCGGTGAAGTCACCGATACCATCCTGGCACTAAGCTGCGCTTCCGGCATGCGATAGTAAGAAAAATTAAGCTCTGCAAGCTCAAATTCCGATGAATAGAACTTCAGATAATCCGATGATCTGGTACCCTCAGGATACAGCACCCCAACCCAGTCCTTATAAGAGTACCCACTGGTGCCTATACGGATAACCGAAGAATTGCTTTTAGGATCAACCATTTTAGTAACCGAAACTCTACAGAGAAATGTATTCTCTGGCCATCTGCAGACGCTTTCCCTTAAACGGAAGAGCATCTGTGTTAGTAAATTTAGCCTTCCTGCGCCACTCGACTATTCTCCGCGCAGTCAATGGCCCGATTCCAGGCACCCTGACAAGCTCCATTAAACCAGCCCTGTTTATATTCACCGGAAAAAACTCCGGGTGACACATGGCCCAGACAAGTTTAGGATCTTTATCCAAAGCAAGATTGCCCTGTTTGTCAAAGATGAAATCATCGGCTTTAAATCCATAGGAGCGCAAAAGAAAATCGGTCTGGTAAAGCCGATGCTCCCGAAGAAAACTATCTTCTCTGGCCCTGGTAACTCTTAGCTCCCCCGGAATGCTCTTATCTCCCAGCCCTCGCTGATATGCCGAAAAATAGACCCGGTTCAGCTTGAGCCTGCTATATAAACCTGCAGTATATCGAACTACTTCCGCATCGGTCTCATCCGATGCCCCCACGATAAACTGGGTAGTTTTCCTTATCTTCCTGAACTCCGGTTTCCGGGAAGTCATTTCATTTATAAACCGAAGCGGCCGGATGATATCGCGGTGATAATCCTTTCTGGATGAGAGATTGTCACAGTGTTTCTTTCCAGGAGTCTCTATATTGAGCGAAACCGCATCAGCCAGCCTGAGTGTTTCTTCGATAGCCCCTTCAGATGCACCAGGGATCACCTTAAGATGAATGTGTCCCAGGTATTCATACTTTTTCCTCAGAATCCTGGCTGTGTCATTCAGTAACTGCATCGTAAAATCAGGCGATTTAACCACTCCGGAACTCAAAAACAAACCAAACACCTTTTTCTGATACACATATTCCATAAATAAACGTGCCATCTCATCCGGGCCGATAGTACACCTGGGAAGATCGACCGTATTTCTGTAAGGACAGTATTTACAATCATTGACACAGACATTTGACATCAAAGTCTTAAGCATCACCGAAAAACCACCCCTGGGAAGCGAAACCGGGTAAAGCCAGGCACCATCACTACCACGATGACGACGATCGGAGTTGCCGGTACCACAGGCACAGGCCAGATCATACTGAGAAGCATCAGAAAGCACCTGCAGTTTCGATATTACATCCATGGCTCAACACGATATAGGAGCTCAACCTCTCAACAGTAATTTTTTCGATATTACATCCATGGCTCAACACTTTCTGATCACCCCAACCAATTTACCGGCAACCTGAATCGAACTGGATGATGAAAGCACAATATCAGAATATGCGGGATTCTCGGCCCGCAGAATAATCTTACCACCCTCTTTAATGAATCGTTTGAGGGTAGCATCCCCATCTATAATAACCACAACCACTTCCCCATGCTCAGCAGTTGACTTTTTCCGCACTACCACTATATCGCCGTTCAGTATTCCTATACCATTCATGCTGTCACCCTTTATCCTGAGCGCAAACAGCCCCTCACCCTTGAAAATCGATTTATCCAGAGTCAGATACCCATCCACATTTTCTATGGCAGTAATCGGCTTACCTGCTGCAACCGCACCGATAAGAGGCACCGATACACTCTCATCATCCTCATCAGGCACGTTTTCCTCAAACGAAGTTATTTCAATGCCACGGGCCTTGCCTGCCAGTAAACGTATGAAGCCTTTCTGTTCGATAAGCCTCAGATGCTGACGAACGTTATTGGGACTCTTGTAGCCCAACTCCTGAGCGATTTCCCTGACTGTGGGAGGAAACCCGGTCTGCTGACGATACCTGATGATAAAAGAGTAAACCCGCTTTTGCTCAGAGGTGAGTTCATAACCGGTCATGACAATCTTAATGCTCCTTCGGTTCTAAAGATTTTTCCAGCAATTACCATCCGACGTACTCCTTCGCAATCATTGACATACCCACCTTTCATTGCAAAAGTTCTGACAGGTATTCTTAAGCGAGTACTTTGAGCCTCTTTATTGCTTTTAACCGCACGAATCTTCGATGGTCGGGGACTCCACAGCCGCAACGGCTGAAAAAGAGGCAGGGACATCTGTTCAATGGTTTGTTCAAACATCTTATTTTCATACTTCATGCTTTTTCCTCCACAGTTGGGATCTGCACTCAAATATACTGAACATTTGAACAGTATGCAAGGGAAAATTCCAAATCTGAAGCAAAGAATAGCCGGCCCCCTAAATCCCCTGAAGGAGGACTCTAAGATCCTAAATTCCACGGTGAACTCAATAAAGGTTTTAAACAGCCTTCCGGGTCTTTAGTCCCCTTGGGGGAACAGGGGGTATTGCTCTTAAGTCCCTATGGGAGATTTGGAGGCAGATTTCCGATTTCGAATTTCGGATTTAGAATTTCTGAAAATTATATTCATTAATTACCAGATTTAAGCAGATCTGTTTATCATTGCTTAGATTAATTCAATAGTTTGCATTTGAACTACAGGATCATCATGAAAATTAAAGTCTCAAAATCTATCCATTTTACCTCACAAATACAGTTTCTCTTTAAAGAAGAAGACATCCGGATACCGGATTTTATGGCAGATGCAGGAGAGGTTGGCGTAAGATACTCAGGAGAGAATACCATAATTTATGGGGGGATGGGAGAAAAGGATTCGGTCACAAACGCGATAATCAGAAACGTGTCTGCCAAAGCGATTCAGAAAGCGATAGAACTTAAAAGAGATAAGGTATCGGTAATCATCCCTTCATCGGATGCTCCGGCTGAGGGCAGTAAAGCTGTCATCGAAGGAATAATACTGGGTGCCTATAAATTCGACAAATACAAAAGCGAAAAGGCTCATCAGGTAGATACAGTGGAATTGGTTGGGGCCATCAGCAGCGCTGATGCCCAGAAGATCACTTCCATCTGTGAGGCGGTTAATTACAGCAGAGATCTTGTCAATGAAAATGCATCGGTTATCACTCCGGAGAGACTTGCCAAAGAAGCCAGTGAACTGGAAAAATATGACAATGTCAAAGTGACAGTTCTCAAATCGAAGGAGCTGGAGCGTGAAGGACTTGGCCTTATCTGTGCAGTTGGTCAGGGTTCAACTACCCCACCCCGGCTTATCATCATCGAATACAATGGATCAAACAGCAAAACCAAAACTGCATTGGTTGGGAAAGGAATCACTTTCGATTCCGGCGGCCAGAATCTAAAGCCCACCGGAAGCATAGAATCTATGCGGGAGGATATGGCCGGAGCAGCCGCTGTATTGGGAGTGATGAAAGCGCTGGCAAGCCTGAAATCATCAGTAAATGTAATCGGAGTGATAGCGGCTGCACACAATGCAATTGGCAGCAAGTCTTTTTTTCCGGGTGATATTTACAGATCCTATAGCGGCAAAACCGTGGAGATACACAGCACCGATGCAGAAGGCAGGCTGATTCTTGCTGATGCCATCTCCTATTGCCAGGCCAACTACCGGCCATCGGAACTTATTGATCTTGCTACTCTTACCGGTGGTATTCTCAGCACATTCGGTGAATATGTGTCAGGGTTGTTTTCCAATAACGATGAACTGGCACAGAGGCTGTTCAAATCAGGAGAAATTACAAATGAACGTCTCTGGAGACTTCCCTTGTACAAAGAATACAGTGATTCTCTCAAAGGTGATCTTGGTGATCTGAGAAATCTTTCCAAATTTAAAAAAGGTTATGCCAGCTCGATAATCGGTGCCGCGTTCCTGCAGGAATTTGTCAATGACATTCCCTGGGCGCATCTGGACATAGCAGGTACCTCCTTTAACAATGGAAGCTCCCGTGGTGAAATACCTCAATATGGAACCGGTTTCGGAGTTCGTCTTTTGCTGGATTTTCTTTTGAATAAGTGAATGCTTTATGAAAAAAATAATAGCTCATCGCGGAGCACCGTCTCTGGCACATGAAAATACCATCGAATCGTTTTTAAGGGCATACCATGCAGGTGCCGATTTTATCGAATTCGATGTTCGCCGTACCAGAGACAAGCTGCTGATAGCACACCATGACCCTTACATAATGAAGGATTCTGAAAGAATAAATATTTGTGATCTGACATACAATGAATTGGCAAGTATCGCCTCGGGACACAATTTTGAGGTTCCGGAAATAAAACAGATACTGCAGACTTTTTCCGGGAAAATCGGCCTGGATATAGAATTGAAAGAGGAAGACTGCGAACAGGAGATCCTGCAAATGATATCAGATTTACCTGTCAAACCTTGTTTCTTTTTTACATCGTTTAATCCGGCCATATTAAGAAAGCTCAAGAAAACCGACCATTCACTGCAGACCGGTTTACTGTTTGACTCGATGGACACAGTTAATGAAGACTGTAAAGGGATAGACTTTCTCTGCCCTGATTATGACACATTCTTTTCTAACAGGGATTATTTCGATAGCACTGCAAACCGGCACTCTATTGCAGTCTGGACAGTCGATACCCGGGAAACGATCGGCAGATTGCTTAAAGACCCATTGATTGCAGCGGTAATAACCAACCAGACCTCATTAGCCGTAAGTATCAGAAATGAACTTGCTGGAACAACCTGAATAATTCACCTTAGCCCATAGTTTTTGTATGCTGAACCGATCGACAAAACTGCGTGCTGTTATAGTGGGTACCGACACTGAATGTGTCGAGATGCGTAATGCGTTATGCATTTCAGACCGTTTCGAGGTGCTTGGAAATATTAACCCATATACAACCCTGTTTATGCATAGTATAAACTCCTACAATCCGGATCTGATCATAAATGCCTCAACCGATCCATCTGTTGATGCCGTTTTGCAAAAAATAAAATCCTCCAGATGCAACGTATTAAGTGCATTAAATGCAAAGCTTCTTTTCTGTTCGGTTGTCCCGGAGGCCAACAAAAGCAACACAGCCAATTTCCGTGCTAAGGTTCTTCATGGACTGAGAGATCTCTGTCACACAGCCTACCTTACCCGTGATATCAAGGAGTGCCTGACTCTTATCCTTTCGGTGGCTATCAACTCACTCAATGCTGACAGCGGCTCCATAATGTTGACCGATCCAAAAAAACGGATGCTTAAGATAGAGATGGCACACGGCATAGATGAAGCTATTATCAGTAATACTGAACAGAAGATTGGAAAAGGGATTGCAGGTAAAGTTGCCTGCACCGGCAAACCACTTCTTCTTAATGGCAAACCAGAGGAAAATTCTTCCACTGTAGAACGGCAGGATCTTATTTCATCAATCTCTGTTCCGCTTCTTATAAATAATCAGGCTATCGGGGTATTAAACCTGAGCAGCAAAAAAAGCTGCAAGATTTTTGATTATGATGACCTCAAATATGCAGCAGATCTGGCTCAGTTTGCTGCAGGAGTAATCGATTCCTCCAGAGAATACCAGAAGACAAAACAGACCTCCACTATTCACTCACTTCTTTCCAGCACCAGCGACATACTTCATCTTAACTATCCGCTTCAGGAACGGCTCAATCTTCTGATGATGAAACTGGCAAACAGTTTTAATGGCAAAATCTGCAACCTTTACCAGTTTGACAAAGAAAGCGAAAGCTTCTATGTCCAGGCATCCAGCTACTATGATCTTAACCGAAGATATACCCAGATGATAAGGCTGAACGACTTTTTTACCGGTCGCACTCTTCGCTGCCGCGAGCAGTTCACCTATTTTGCGCCCCTGAAAAAAACGAATCTGCAGAAATGTTTTATCGCCCAGCCGCTTTTTTCAAACAACGAGATTTCCGGATTGATACTGCTTCAACTTATAGTAAAACCTAATGCTCAACTGGAGACCGAAAAAACACTGCTGAAAAAAATCGCTCAATATCTGGAACGCGAGTTCACCCAACTGTCACTTCTGGAAGGAGCAAGACTGAATTTAATCAAATACTCTGCATTTTCTGAAATTTCATCCGATTTTTCAACAATCCATAATATCCGCAGTATTGCAAGACTGATCGTGATAAATACCTGCTTGCTTTTTGAGGCAGAAAACTGTATCCTGAGTCTTTACAACGATGTTATGACCTGTTTTGAAGTTCTGGAGTCATTCTCGTTAAGAGGCCAGAACCATATCAGAGAGCTGGAGAGTACAGATAAAGTCATTACCTCTGAAATCATCAATTACACCAGTCCCGTTCTTATTCCTGACCTCTCGAGTGTTGGTTTCCTGAGTGAACGGACTTCTGCGAAATCGGTGATCAGCATGTGTTTACGCGTCAATGGAAGAATAATGGGGTCACTTTCCATCTATGACAAAAGTAAATACAGTATTCATGACCAGAACAGTTTCAACTCTCATGATCGGGAGCTTTTTAAAGACTTCAGCCTCCAGGTCATCCGGATGCTTAACCGTTTTCTTTGCTTTAAATAACATTTCTATCATCACACATTAAAAATTTCCTGCTGATATTTGTTTTCAGCAAAACTCCCGTGTTCCCAAAATCCCCGGAGGGAGTGACTTTAAGATCCCATAATGCCACTGTAAACTTGATCCCAGAGTCTTTGTTCTTTAGTCCCACAAAAGAATCAGGAGGCCTCCGGTCCGGCTCAGTCAATTTGGGGCATAAAAAAATCCCGACCTGGAGTTTCCGGGGTCGGGTTGCAAATCAGATCACCGGGTCTGGTAAAAAAAGGGGGATAATTCTTCCAAACCCGGAACCAGAATTTTTATGGGTAATTGATCAGTAATATAGACAATAGTGGTACTGAGTTGCTGTTTATAAAGTAGTGTTGTAATTTTTTCGTTATACGATATGTGTACGAAAGTACCGGATAAGCCAAGAATCTCCTGAAACAGAGAAAACCAGTTGCTAAAAAGCTTACCAGACAGACATCACACTCCAAAAACCATCTTTGACAATGCAAGCATCACAAACCCGGAAATTACCGGAACTGCCAGATTATCATTTATCACGATTTTAGGAGTTATCCGCAAAGGAATCAGTTCGAATATTGTAACGGACAAAGAGGTAGCTATTGCAATGATCATGGGGACTTTGCCTCCCCAGGGCTGTAAAATTCCCGGAAGAAGAGGGAAAACAGCATAAAATAAAATCATACAAAGAAGAAAACAGGCCATCGATCCTTCCAGGCTCTTTTTCCCTATCCTGATTCTGCCGATACTCAAGCCCACAATCGCAGCTACGGCATCTCCAAGAATAAACATGCTTAGCACCATAAACGATATATGAGGAGTTTTCCAGAATAGTATGCAGCACAATACAGCGGCACCTATCACATAAGTGGAACCTGTGGTTTTTGATGATTCCTCTTCGCGAAGCATAGAACCGAAAAACTGAAAAAACAGTTTCTGTATGGCAGGGTTTTTTAAACGGAGACTTTCGATTATCATCGATCCTACCAAAACAAAAGATAAAATAGCCAAAGGAAGATAGGAAGGAAGTGACCATTTGGGAAAGTAAAATATTCCAACAGGCATAACCAGTGCAAAAAGATGCAGAAGCTTGCGAGTTATTTCTTCTTTACGTAACGCCATTTGATTCCTTTCTTTCTGTTACTCATTAACTCTGACCGGAAAAAACCAGGCATTATAGGTGTACGAGGAATAAGTCGGCTCGATTTTCAGATTCAACTGTTTCTGGTCAATTCTTCCGGATACGGTCTCAAATACAGAAATTCTGCACCCTCCCGGCGAAATCATCCGTTTCTTTAAAATAAAGGATGTGTCGCTGCCTGAAACTGAAAATAGAGTTACAAAGCTAAATTCAGTAGCATTCACAGTCAAGTTATATTTTCTCGGACCCTGTCGGGACAGATCAAAACTCTTTAAATCGGTACCGATCCAATAGTACTGTGCACCTTTTTTTTCCGCTATAAAAACCTGTCCGAAACGCTGGTATATGGTAATTCCGCGAGGCTCAACAAATTGATTGTCTCCGGTACCGTAACTTCCAAAAATATCAAGTAGTTGCAGATTATGGTCGTATTTGAGCACACAATGATTATACGTATCAGTGAGCCATATATTATGGTAATAATCGACCGCAGCATAACAAGCCTGGTATCCTTTTGGAAGAGATATCCTTTTGATCAGGTGCCCATTCAGATCAATCTTCCACAATCTGGTTCCATTGAAATCTGCACAGAAAATTACACGCTCTTTTTTGAAGTGACTCCATCTGTTTGTGCCATCAGCAACAACCAGTGCCGAAGGTCCTTTTTCAAATGAGTATAAGTTATCTGAAGGGATTTTTTTCAGAAGCATTCCATCTTTTGTAAAAACCATTATTCTGCAGTTTCCAGGATCATTTACATAAATATTGCCACTCTGATCAAGAGAGATGCGCGAAGGCCCTTTCAGCCCATTATCGTCAGGAAGCTTTCCATCAAACGATTTTTCCCACCGAAGTGCTTTACCAGGATTAAAAAGATGTACCACTCTGTTGTTTCCGGAATCAGCGACAAACACATTTCCCCTGGGATCTGCAGCGATCCCCTTTGGATTGCAAAACTGATCGATTCCCTCCCCTTTCTCTCCATAGACATCCAGAGTCCACATGGAGGTATTGTAAATGATCTGATGACGTCCGGAATTAACCCCGTACACCACCACTTCATCATCATCTTTTTGGGTTGTAGTATCTTCCCAGGCATCCAGGCGGGTTGTGGCTAATCCCTGTGGATCATCAAAAAATGTTCTGGGACCCAACAACATAAAAAGATGTGCCGGTTTTGCTTTTCTTATTCCATAGGAATGACCATAAGGAGGAAATACGAGGGTCTCTGAATCAATGGCAGTAAATAAAAACAGAGAAAAAATCAGAACTTTTTTCATCAGCAGATAATTCCACACTTTATCATTTTTTTTAATCCTACAGAATGTTAGAGATCCTTTTCCCTAATTTCCTAATTTGTCGATATTTGATATTCATTGTTCCCCTAATACGGTCTTGCTTGCTTTATGCACAATTTCCGCTCTTCATCCAGTTTGAACTCCACATCCATCATAAACAATTGAAAAGGAA
>CAYPMS010000101.1:0-2416 GCA_964411655.1 uncultured Fibrobacter sp. | reverse complement strand
GGTAGAAGAACGGAATCTCATTCTTTCATAATTGCCAACGGTCTTTATCTTATTCTCCACATCCCGGAGGAATTGCTTATCAAGAGGTGCCTTTATTATGGTATCCCGCAGCTTCTCAAGCAGAAATATTCTTCTTCGGTAATCGGTTCTGAAAAGAGAATCAGATAGAACCGAATGGATATATGTATCGATTCCATTTTCAGAGAGATGTTTGCGATAATAATAAAAAGGGATGGCAAATGCAGCATCTGGTACAGGCATCAACTCATTTCCCATCTTTATTTTGGATAACTCAGCAAAATTTGCAGCCTTGGCCCCCACCAGATTTAATGAGGCATGCGACAGATCTTGCATATCAAAAAGACCTGCGCTGTCATCTTTGCATTCAAGGATAATCGGTTCTTTTGGTTCTTTTTTACTCCAGAAAGAATCGGCTTCTGTCTGGGATGCTTCCCGGATAAGAAAAGAATCGGCTCTGACATCAAGAAAAACCAGTTTGTCGATGTATTTGGAGATCAGAGGATCTTCCCATGCGGTTTTGAGAGCCATATTTGGAGTACCTCGATTGTGACTCAGAACATTGATATGGCTTAGTGGTGTCTGAAAAACAGTTGTAATGATTCCAGCTATCACAGGTATATCTATGGGCAATCCATTGACTACTACTATATCATGACGTCCCAGGTAAGTAGATCCTATATCGGAGATATCGACTTTTCTTAAGTAACCGTATGCTTTCTGCGGATTCAGAGCCTGATAATTCTGTGAACCATAAAGTGCGCTTTCATCGATTACCGGTATTCCGGGGAGTTCATCACTTAACTGCCGAAGTCTGGTAGACGTTGGAAAAAAATTCAGATCCTGCCCAAAAAAGCAGGAATCCGCAATTGAGGAATAGACAACCTGAAGCGCTTCTGTATCGATATGATCATCTGCAAAAAACTCCAGAGTATAAGTACCTGAGCTTCTGTAATGATTAACAGATGCCAAATAATAAAGCCTTTCAGGGCCATTTTCATACTGCTCGACATTAAAGGCGGAATGCGATTTAGGATATTTAAGTATATCCCTGCAGAAATCATAGTGCAGATAAAAAGCAGAAGCGGATGCAAAATATAACTTTGCAGTTGCGATCTCATAAACCACTTTCACTGAATTTACATTGCTGTGAATCTGAAGAATCGGCGGTCCGGCAAGGGCGTTATATTCTTCCGGGCAATGGATAGAATTAAGGTAAAGTAAACTGTCGGTTCCGTTCCAGACACATTTATAATCGGACGGTTGCGGCCGAATCGGACCAGGTGTATCTTTATCACAGCCAGAAAAAAACACTAAGATAAGAATCAGTAAATAATTGAATTTTCTCATATCCTTAATTTTGATCTTTCTTAGCACTGTTTTTTTACACTATTATATATCTGACATCAAGGAATTGGCAGTGAACTTCTAAACCTCACCTGCACTCTTTTTGTCAATTTTTTAAATTCTGTGGGATGGTAGTAATATTATTATAGTATTCTACAGTACGATTCTGGTTTTAAGAAAAAGTTTTTTACCCGAAAATAACCACCCTGTTTGCTATTGTTTAGCGTGAATTGCATATCCCCCGACTAAAGTGAAAAGTTGCCCCCAAATTATGAAACATTGGCAAAATTGCTTCAAATATCTATATTTGTTGATCGTAAAAATAGTATGTGTAATGCAGTGCATTATATCATCTGCGTCCTTAATCCAAGTTACTTCAGTAAAAATCCTTAAATAAAATTTAGAAACGAGTACAATTCATGAGTCTTGCAGCAGGTATTATAGGTCTTCCCAATGTAGGGAAATCCACAATTTTCAATGCCTTATCCAATGGAAACGCTCAGTCGGCCAACTATCCTTTCTGCACCATCGATCCCAATCATGGAATAGTTGCAGTTCCAGATGAGCGGCTTGCCAGAATTACCGCTTTAATACCTACAGATAAGGTAGTACCGGCTTTTTTGGAGCTGGTAGATATAGCCGGTCTGGTAAAAGGAGCATCCAAAGGAGAAGGCCTGGGGAATCAGTTTCTTGGTCACATAAAAGATGTCAATGCAGTACTTCATGTTGTACGCTGCTTTAAAGATGATGATATTGTGCACGTGGAAGGATCTATCGATCCGGCAAGAGATATTTCCATAATAGAAACGGAGTTGATGCTTGCCGATCTTAGCACAGTAGAACGTGGAGTCACCAGAGTAGAAAAAGTCGCAAAATCGGGTGACAAGGAAGCCGTTATCAAACTGGAAGTCTTTAAAAAAGTCCTAAATGCACTTTCACAGGGAATTCCTGCCCGCAAGGTTGTTACCGATCCTGCAGAGGTTAAAATTATCAATGAACTTCACCTGCTAACCACCAAACCGGTTCTTTACGTGGCAAATGTAGATGAGAA
>CAYPMS010000100.1:0-12682 GCA_964411655.1 uncultured Fibrobacter sp. | reverse complement strand
CCACATACTCTTGCTGTTCTCTGGTAAGACCCGGAAACATGGGCAGAGACAATATTTCAGCAGCCGCCATCTCTGTTACCGGAAAATCACCTTTTTTGTAACCGGCATCAGCATAAGCTTTCTGTAAATGCAAAGGTACTGGATAATGAAGTCCGGTTGCAACACCGGCATCAGCCAGTTTTTTCTGAAGTGATTCGCGATTTTTGGTACGAATTACATACAGATGATAAACTGCTTTTGACCACTGATGCTCAAATGGGGTAATTACATTATGAATGCCTTTTAAAAGTTCATTATAATAAGCTGCTGCAGCCTGTCTCTGTTCTGTCCATAAAGGAAGTCTTTTCAGCTTTACTGACAATATTCCGCACTGAATTGCATCAAGTCGACCATTGTACCCCTCCATGTCATGATAATATTTCTGAGCCTGACCATGGTCACGAAGCTGTCGTACATGTTTGGCTATTTTTTCATCATTTGTAGTAACAGCCCCTCCTTCGCCACAGGCTCCCAGATTCTTTCCTGGATAGAAACTAAATGCCGCAGCAACACCAATCGAACCTGCAATTTTCCATTTATTGTCTTTTTTAGAGAAATAACGCGCACCATGAGCCTGACAGGCATCTTCAAATACAAGAAGATTAAACTGATCTGCTATTTCCTGGATAGAATCCATATCTGCACACTGACCATACAAATGTACCGGAACAACTGCAGTTACCGGGCGATTTCGAATTTTATCGATCGTTTTGCCATCCTTAAAAACACACTGATTCTCCAGATAGTCACGCATTTTTTTGACATCCAGATTATAGGTATTCTCATCAACATCAATAAAGACCGGGGTCGCACCTGTTTGCGAAATCGCTTCTGAAGTAGCGATGAAGGTATTTGGTACTGTTAACACCAGATCACCGGGTTTTATTCCTGCTGCAAAATAAGCAAATCGAAGCGCATCGGTACCGCTATTTACTGCCACACAGTATTTAGTACCACAATACTGAGCGAATTCGTTTTCAAAAGAAGAAACCATCGAGCCGCCAATAAAACCGGCTGTGTCGAAAGCCTGAGAACAGACTGCAAGGAGTTCATCCTTGAGTTCACGGTGAAGTGTAACAAGATCAAGAAAGGGGATATTCATATTTACTCCATCATAATAGTTAAATTCCAAATTACAAATCACAAAAAACAAAAACCTAAACAGGGATAAAAAATTTTCTATATAGGAGAAGCAATTTAAATCGAATTTTACATTCTACTGTCCTTGTTTGAGAATTTGAAAAATTGGTTATTGAAATTTATTTGGAATATAGTGCTTGAGATTTTTTTTGTGCTTTCTACATTATTCTGGCCGGTACTCCAGCAACTATTGCTCCAGGGGCAACATCCTTGGTAACAACCGCGCCTGCGCCAATCAAAGCGTTTTCACCAATTGTAATTCCACAGATAATAACGGCACCAGAACCAATGGAAGCACCTTTTTTTACCAGAGTGGGAATAACTTTCCAATCTTTTTCAGTCTGCATGGTGCCGTCAGGATTAACCGATCTGGGGTGCTTATCATTAGTGAACATTACCCCGTGACCCACAAAAACTCCATCTTCGATAGTGACACCTTCGCACACAAATGTGTGGCTGGAGATTTTGCAATTAGCACCTATGTGAGCATTTTTCTGAATCTCTACGAATGCACCGATTTTTGTGTTATCACCAATAGAACAACCATAGAGGTTTATGAATTTAGAGAGTTTTACATCTTTTCCTAATTTGACATCCGAAGCTATTACGTTAAAATTTTCCATTTTGGTAGTCTCAAAGTAAAAGTTATAAGAGGAGTAGACAGGATTAAAAATTCGAAATTCGGAACAAGAAGCAAGCTACAGAAAATGCGAAACAAAAATTTGGTCCTTAAAACAAAAAGCTTAATCTATAATCTGAAATTCTAACTGAACAGGGTGCACCTTTCCCCCGTCACGGCCCAAAAGAATAAACCGATCGAATAAATTATAACCTTATACAAGGGTCCCGACATCGGTACGACTATTGCAACATTAATTAATATCTGTTACACTATCTGCTACAATAGATAAATTTATATTGAGAATTAAAATTAAGTAAAAATTGCAATTATAGTATTAAAACGACCCCAAAGAGCATCACCTCAATTTTCCTATTCCTATTCCGATTTCCATTTCCGTTTTTGAATTCAGGATTTGGATTTTGTTTCTGTTTTTCTACACTAATTTTGCCCTCTGTGGTTCTGCGATACCGGTTAAGTTAACCAGTTTCCCTCTGGCTTTTATAGATTCGTTGCATGCTTCCAGAAGCTGTACGATCCGCAAACCTGCTTTCCCATCGTTGACAGGAGTAATCCCCTGTTCCACACATTCCACAAAATGTCTGCACTCCAACTTAAGAGCCTCTGTACCATCAATCCGGGGTGCCCACATATCACCGGAACGATAACTGACCAGAAGATCATATACATTCTCCCGGCTCTTCACATCCACCCCTTTATCATAGATTTTGATCTTTTCATCAGGGCTCACATCATTCCAGACCAGCATCTTTTTTTCACCACCGATAAGAGTGGTACGTACCTTTACCGGAGATATCCAGTTTACATTAAAATGGGCAATCAGGTTACTCTGGAAATAGATGGTAATATAAGCCATGTCTTCCATATTTTTAAAATGAGAAATTCCATTGGCTGTAAGAGCTTCCGGTTTTTCATCTATTAGAAAATCCATAATGGAAAAATCGTGTGGGGCCAGATCCCATACCACATTGACATCATGCTGAAAAAGCCCCAGATTGACCCGTGTGGAATCATAATAGTAGATTTTCCCCAGTGTACCATCCTGAATATATTTCTGAGTAGCCCGTACAGCACCGGTATAGATAAAGGTATGATCTACCATGATAATCAGATTTTTCCATTCAGCAATCTCTATAAGCTCTTCAGCCTGCGCAGATGTAGCGGTAAAAGGTTTTTCCACAAAAACATGTTTCCCGTTTTCCAGCGCCCGTTTAGCTAACTCATAGTGACTTGAAACTGGAGTGACGATTGCCACCACATCGATATCGGGCGACATAAGAATGTCATCAGCAGATGTGGTAAGGCGGATTGCAGGGAAATCACGTTGTACAGACTTGAGTGCATCAGCACGTTTATCACAAACCATAGTGACCCTCGCGCCTTCGGCAGAAGAGAAGTTCCTGACAATATTTGGTCCCCAGTAACCATACCCAATCACTCCGACATTCAACATACGCAAAGCCTCCATATTGATGATGGGGGAAAAAAAGATGATAGTTTTTTCGCCAGTTTAAATAAGAGAATGGACAAGCTTTCAAAGTGCAATGAAAAAATGCAGTCAAAAGCTACAAATAAACGATTTGTTGTTTTAAAAGGAAGACTGGGTATATAAAGGTGTGAAGTATTCACACTTTCCACGCTAAAACTCCTGCAATTTTCTTCTGAATTCCTTCAGAAGATGAAAAAGCGAATGTGAATATTAGTACGCACCTTTTGCAGTAAAAAGAGCAAGCGGCGTTTTAAGAATAACCTTAAGATCATAAAAAGTTGATCGGTTATTTATATACCTTATATCCATCCGTACCATACCATCAAAATTGGTCAAGCTTCTTCCCTCAACCTGCCAGTAACCTGTAATTCCAGGTTTACTCTCCAGTACACGTCTACGGTGCCAAAGATTATACTCTTTAACTTCGTAAGGAATAGGTGGTCTGGGTCCTACAAGTGACATATCTCCCAGAAGAACATTAATGAACTGTGGCACCTCATCAAGGCTTGTTTTCCGCAGGAATCTTCCAATACGGGTAACCCTAGAATCATTGGTTAGCTTGTACACCTTCATACCAGTGGTTTCATCTTCAACAGCACTTGCCTGGCCATGAATGAACTGCTTCATATATTCCCGATGCTCTGATTCATCGTTTTTAACAGTCATCGTTCGAAACTTATATATTCTGAAAATTTTTCCGCCTTTTCCAACCCGTTCCTGACGGAAAAAGACCGGACCTTCAGAAGTGAGCTTTATTATAATAGAAGCAACCAGGAAAACCGGAGAGAAAAACAGAAGCCCAAGCAGACTCCCCAGTATATCGATGGATCGTTTCGATATTCTATAGATTCTTTTTTTCAGTGACAATTGAGATGGATCAGGATAAAAGATCTGGACCACTCCATTACCGAGTTCTGAATGCTCCATTGGATACCAATGACAGCTAATATTTATTCTGGAAGCGGTTTCATGAAAAACCTTATTAAGACCTCTATTTATTTTTTCAAGTATCTTATCCTTACCTTCCAGGGTAATCTCAGTAAAAAGAATACCTACAGACTTACCCGTCTCATACCATCCCTTAATATCGATATCACGGGTTTCCTCTGTTATTGTCTTGACCACTTTATTGAAAAAATGTAAGATAGAGTTACGACCATTTGAGTAGCGGTCTTTTCCATTTATAACGGAAGTGAGGTCAAGCAACATCACCAGAAATGGTTTACCTGAACGGTCAGATCTTTTTCGTTCAACTTCTATCATTGTTTTGAACGATTCTTCTGAAATCAAACCTTTGCTATGCAATTTCAAACTGACGGAACGTGCCGGTAACTCTTCTGATACAAAATTCTCATCCATTTTAAACATTTGGAAATCCTCCAAAGGATCCGCTTATCGAGTGAAACAGTAATTAAACACCGATAATATATTATCTGGAGTTTACCAAACAAAGTTACATTTTTAATACATTAGATAATTTTTTAAACAATTATGATGTACTGAATCAGTTAAGTAACTTATTTTTTAAGAGATAGATGGGGAAGCTAATAAACGGGATTAACCCGATCAGAATATCAAGTTTCGCGCCAACCCTCAGTAAAAGTGCTAAGCTCTGGAAATAAATTCCTAAAACTAAATCCTAAATAAATCCCACACACGAAAAAATAAAAAACTGAAAAGAATAAAGGGATTACTTTGTAACTCCAGTTCCTATTTCGGATTTTGCAATTTGGAATTTTTTAATAAATTCCAATGATCAACTATTCAAGCGCCAAACAAGAGAAGAACAAAACTGTAAAAGAAGCCTGACAGTATATTTGGAGATTAAACTTTCAGAATGCTGCACCAGTAACATATTATATTTTTAACTACATAGCACCGATTCGATAATAACCCAAAAAACAAGGGAGACAATATGTACCGAGCAACAGGTTTTGTAGTATTTCTCACGATACTGATCATGTCTTCCGGATGCACTATGTTAATCCAGGATCCGGAAAAAGCCTATGAAAAGGGAATAAATTTAGTTAAAGAAAACAAAATTGAGACAGCTTACAAATATTTTCTTGCTGCCACTAAAAAGCAACCAGATAACCCTAAATACCACTGGGCTGCAGCTCAAACTGCCCGTAACCAGAATTTAGCGTTTATCCATACCGAAATGACCTGGAAAAACGGAATGAAAAACGTTCCGGTTTTGTTAAATCTGCTTCGTTTGTCGCTTTTCACTAATAAAGAGCAACGCACAGCAAAAATGATTTCACTTTTTAATGAACTCCCGGATTCTACAAAAACCCCCATAATCAAAGCAGAATTATTCTATCAGATAGGCGAATCCGATTCAGCACTTACTATCTGGAAAAGTCTTTATGCCACCAAACCTTCTGCAATGCTGGCGTTTAAAATAGGTCGTGAACTTAACATTAAAAACGAAACTGCGATGGCCCGGGAATTTTTAGAAAGCGCCCGAAAAACCAAAATGCTTGATGGTGCAGGCTATGTTCTGCTGGCATCGATGCGGGCCTATGAGTATGATTATGAAGGAATTGAGGACATTTTCAAAGAGACAAAGAAACTGGGACTTTATTCCAATGAAGTTGCACTGGAAGAAGCATCATTCCTTTTTGTAAGCGGTAAATATGATGCATCAGCAGCCATTTTATCTGATTACCGCCGGCCCAATTCCGATCAGAAAGATCAGTTGATCAACCATCGTGCCAGAATAAATCTGGCTTTCATATATGCCATACGTAATGACACAGTAAGTTTAAATGCTCTTCTTTCTGAAATCCCAGACTCATCACCATTCAAATCTGCAGAACAACGGTTCTATAAAATTCTGCAGGAAGGCCAAAAAATGGAATCAGCAGCTCTTCTTAAGGAGCTTAATGAGATTCGAAAGAGTGTTCCATGGAATCCTTTTATTGAACTTTACACAGCCCGGGCACTTCTTAAAAGCAATCAATTTGCAAAATCAGCAGAAATCTATCAGCGCTTACCTGGTATCTATCTGAGATCACCAGAGATACTCACCGAATATGCACTTGCACTCTCCCGTTCCGGTAAAGAAAATGAAGCATTAGTTGCGCTTTCTATAATGCATAGACGCAAGTCTTTCACACGTGCATCGCTGGAACTTTTCCGTGACCTTACATTCAGAAAAAATCTTCTGGAAAAAAGCGAAAATACCCAGAAACTTCTTGAAAAGCTATACGACAATGATGCCAAGATTCGGTTTAGTGGCGCTATTATGGCACTTCGCGCAGGGAAAATAGACAGTGCACTTACCCTGCTTGTCAATCTGGAAAAACAGTTTCCAAATGAACACCATTTTCGTACCACAAGGATTTCCGCATTGGTCATGAAAGGCGATTACACAGGTGCACTTGCTCTATGCGATTCAGGCAATATTTCCCGACAACTGATAATTCCACTGAAAGCCCAGATTCTAAAAAAACTGGGAAAAGAAAAGGAAGCATTACAGCTAATTGAAACGGCAAGGAAAGAAAACGATAACCCGCAACTTTCTCTTATACATGCAGAAATACTTATGCAAATGGATAAAAACGAAGATGCTGCAAAAATCTATGAAGACCTTCTGGTTTCGAACAAACTTGATAAAGAAGCCGGAGCACAATCCGGAATAATTTATAACAACATGGCATGGGCACTTCTTCAAACAGAAAAACCAGTTAAAAAAACTGTCCTAAAAGCTGCAGAACGCGCATATCAATTGCTGCCTTCATCAGCAAATATTCTGGACACCTACGCCGAAGCTTTGATCCGATTCGGCCAATATGGACAATGTATCAAGATTCTGGAGGACTCAAAAATTACACAGAAAGAGCCAAAACTAACATTTCAGCTTGGAATGGCTTATGAGAGGAAAAATGACCTTAATAAGGCAGTTCGCAACTTTAAGACGGTAATTGAAATGATGGATTCAACCAAGGGTAGCCTCGAGATGAATATGAGCAAAGCTGCTATAGAGAGACATATCGAAAAAATAATGGATAAGGAATAATACCAGTCCAGAATATCCTTGAAACAAATGATCAGCCTGGGGCGGAAGCCCTGGCTGCAATCGCTCATTTTTTCGCAATAAGAAAAACACGAAGAATCACGATCGGGGGAACTCAACTTTCACAAAAGAGATGGCCATGTTCCTGATTCATGAAATTCGTGTTATTTACTCATATTATAGATTCATGCCTTAATGGCTTGCGTTACATTAACCCAGAAAATGTTTTCATTGTAAACCAAAGGTAAAGACACTTATACTTCAGTTCTGATATCCATTTCCAATTTTCATTCCTTAGTTTGAGAGGTATTCGTTTCTATAACTGCAGGGATTGTTTCCATACCGCTGGAAAACCGTCTGTGCTCAAGTCTGGAAAGTAAAAATAAAAGTGGGAAATATATAACCAGCACTATCAGATAGAAAAATACTCCCCCGCTCTTATGAAGAAAACTGTCGGTTAAAAACGACATGTCCACATATTGAGCAAGCATGGTAATAGTAACTATGCGGATAGCATTCTTCAAAAGAGACATGGGAATAATCAATAAAAGCATCAGTATCTTATTCCATCCATTCTTCAGAAACATCTCCACAGCAACTGCACCAGTGACAATCAGAGCCATAGTCGATCTGATCCCACTGCATTCCGGTGCAATAGTAATGCTCAGGGTATTAAGATGAAACATTACACCATCTCTGATAAAACTTTGTCCAAGCATAGTATACAGCGCTTCAACCATTACAGCAGAGCCCTGTTGCAGAAAAGAGATTACTGCATTTAACACCCCTGAAGGAAAAGGTATCGCCAGTAAGAGGAATATAAAAGGGAATGCCGTTTTTTTCAGGCTTTTAAATCCCCAGCATAGAACGAATAATCCATAGATTACTATGATCATGCCGATTCCCTTAAAAGATAAGCCTGTAACCGAATCTTCGAATACGATTGTATTTAGCAAAATCATAGAAATCAATCCAAAAGCCACTAATACTGCACCGATAACCAGGTCAGCCTTTTCACCCATGTACTGTTTTCTTCCAAACCACAGGGAAAAGCCACTAACCAGTGGAACAACAGCCAGATGAGAATATTCTGGATTATTGTTTACCAGATGAAACAATGTACCAATATCTTTACCGAAAAGCAGCAGAGATATGGCAGAGCAAATCACAAATATCAGGGGCTTAGCTAAGGAATTGTTTTGAATTTTAAACATAGTTTTTATTTCCGTAAACAGTTAAAAAAAGAAATTTCGGAATTCGAAACAAGGGTAAAGAAAGGAAATTATGAGCATCCACCATCCGTAGGCTTTTACAGGGCCCTGCCATAAACTTCTCCCTCCAATGTACCAGACTTCGAAGTTCGATAAACTCTGAAAGGAGTTTTGAGTTGAGCCTGTTGAAATTTGCTGATCGGGTGTTAAGCGATTTTTCCTGTTCTTTTTGAGTTTCTTGCCCGGAATTTCGAATTTGTTATCTCTATTTGATAATAGTTTCTTTTTCCAACTTTATTGAATGTTTTTTCATCAGATCATAAAGAGTCGGCCTGCTTATGCCTGCGATTTTGGCTGCTTCGGAGATGTTATACTGTGCTTGCCGTAAGACATTGATAATAAACTCTCTCTCAAATATGTCCCGTGCATCCTTAAGCGATAATCCGACAGCCGATGAAGCACTCAGAGAAAGGTCCTCCGGCTCGATCACCTGATTTACACAGGTAATAGCGGCCCGGCTCAGTTTATTTTCCAGTTCCCTAACATTTCCAGGCCATGTATAATGCAATAAAGCCTGCTCTGCACGTAAACTAAGAGAAAGTTTCTGCAAACCAAATTTTGTGCGGTTTCTTTCGATAATGGAATGAGCAATTTCCAGTACATCGTCAGCCCTCTCCCTTAGTGGGGGCAATTCTATCTGAAATTCACTAAGTCTGTAAAACAGATCACTTCTTAAGCCCCTCTGAGAACCAGTATCATTGATTTCTTTACTATTGGTAGCAGCAACAATGCGGACATCCACTTTCTTAAATTCTGTATCCCCAAGCCTTTGTACCTTCTGATCCTCAAGAAATCGAAGAAGGCGGACCTGAAGATTTTTGGGCATCTCCCCAATTTCATCCAGAAGCAATGTTCCACCGTTTGCAATTTCAATAAGGCCAATCTTATCGGTATTGGCACCGGTAAAAGCTCCTTTTACATAACCGAAAAGTTCCGATTCTATGAGGTTTTCCGGTATAGCGCCACAATTTATGGGAACAAACGGGCCGTTTCGCCTTTTACTATGATAATGAATTGCTCTGGCACAAAGCTCCTTACCAGTACCGCTTTCTCCTGTAATAAGCACATTGACATCAGTTTCAGCAATTTTGGGAATAAGTCCAAAGATTCTGGTCATTGGCTGGCTTGCACCAATCATAAAGAAATTGTTTTCAATTTGTAGTTTACTTCGATTTTTGCTTTCCTCATTTCCAGCCATTTCCAAAGAAAGCATCCTCTGGGCTCTTTGAACCAACAATTGTAAATGATCTATATCAACCGGTTTGTTAAGAAAGTCGAAGGCTCCCCGTCTGACAGCTTCCGGCCCCAGCGCATTGGAAGTATTAGCTGTAATCACCAGGATTTTTGTCCTTCGCTCTATTCCTAACAAAGCATCGATAAGCTCCAGTCCCTTATCCGGAACATTATCCAGGCCCATATCCAAAAGAACTACACTAGGATGAT
The DNA here is from genome assembly GCA_964411655.1 of uncultured Fibrobacter sp. Taxonomy (GTDB): domain Bacteria; phylum Fibrobacterota; class Chitinivibrionia; order Chitinivibrionales; family Chitinispirillaceae; genus JAAYPC01. The sequence continues at coordinate 2,639 of CAYPMS010000100.1, read as the reverse complement.
GCTGTTGAAAACAAGACAGGCACTCATTGACAGTACCTGCTTCAAAAACCCTATAATCGTTACAGAATGCCCATTTCATCTGCTCACGAAGCCCGGTGTTATCATCGACAATAAGTATGGAATTCATATTTTTGAATTTTTTCAGAATTGGGTTATTAAGCATGGAAATTCTTTAATAATTTAATTAAATAATCAGGAATTGGCAAAAGGTGAATAGAATAATTATAATCAACACTGAATAATGGTAGTAAAAATTACCCTTGAAGGCAGTACAAAAGTACCAGCAGGAGGATATTCAAATCCTTATAAACAAAAACATTACACCATAACAAAGAACAGAAAATGTCAATTATGTGGCAACAATCCACAGGTTTTTGAAAGGAGCACCTTGTGATCAGTAGTGCCATAGGCTAAGATTAACCTGTGGTCTGTAGCGGCTTCGCGAAGGATCAATGTAAAATAACACAGAAAACCGTTCCACTTCCTAAGTGCGAATCGCAGAGCAGCTTACCACCCATCTGCTCTACCAATGTTTTGCATTGATAGAGTCCGATACCTATCCCTTTGTCTTTTGTGGTGGAAAACGGTCTGAAGAGGCGGTTTTTAAGAAACTCATCACTCATGCCACAACCGGTATCTTCTATAATTATCACTGCTGAATAATTGGAAAAATAATGTTGATTACCAGAAAATCTATCTGTGAGGAAACCAAGAGCATTTTGAAGCGATGATACGGTAATCGATAATTTCCCATCCCTACCCTCCATAGCCTCCAGCGAATTTACCACCAGGTTTTTAACAGTATAATAGAGAGCATTTTCATCGATTTGAGCATAGAGATTATCTTCTGTCTTAAAGTCGAATTTTATTTGAGGCAAAGATTCTAATCCGGTCTCTTCAACAAGTTTTTTTATCACCGGGCTCACCTCGGATTTACTCACTTTCAAACGGTCACGCTGAGGCGGCATAGATAACTTGGAAACAAGGTTACCAAGGTTGACTGTACAATTATCCAGCGAAAGAAGCAGACTTTCCTGAAATTTAGGGTTTGATATATTCTGTTTGGCATTTCTGAGCAACAGTTTTAATGTGGCAACCTGATTTTTTACATCATGAACAATAAAAGAGGCCATATGAGAGAAGGATTCGAACTGTTTTTGTTCGAGTCGCTCTCTGAGTATTCGATGCTTAAAAAGGAAATCGGCAATAACCGATGCATATGCTTCCACAAGCGCAGTGTCTTCTGTGTCAAATCCAGATACCCGGTCACACCTCAGAGCCAGGATTGCCAGAAGAGAATCTGAATTAAACACAGGAGCTACATGGGTTATGCGCAATCTTTTCAGATTTTCAGATGTATCAGTGACAATCTGTTGGTATAGTTCATCCTTAAACTGCAGGAGTCCGAAATAATCTCCTTTTCCTTTAAGCGTATCAATAAATTGACTGCTGCTTATAATTACTGCAGCATCAGGCAGGTCTCTTTCTTTTGGCGAAAGCAATTCAAAATTTCCATTCTGTTCATTGGCCAGAAACAGGTAGGCATGTTCAGCATTGAGTGTTCTTCTGAGGTGCTCCAGAATTTCCTCTATGGTTTCCTTGTACCCTTCGACACGCCCCAAAATACGATGCAGCGAAAAAAATTGAAATCTGTAATCATAGCGGTTGGAATAAATTCTTCTGTTTACCAGTTTGGCAATCCGCCGCCGCATCCGTGCAGATCCTGCCAGAATCGTACCAGCAAAGAGTACTGACATACCCAGTACTCGAAAGTCAAATGGGGTAAACGAGACCTTAAAAATCCGCAAAACAGAAATGGTCACTCCAACAGCAGTGAACAGAGCACCGACAATCAGAAGCGAAAACGATGAATAAACTGCATCACGGGTAACTTTTATTCTTTCTCTATCCATGCGATAACGCACAAAACTCCAGGGAATTGCGCAAATCACATATAAATATAAAATGGCAGCAAATCTAAACCATGTATCCGCTATCCATCCGTAAAGCAACCATTTTGTAGTAAAGAATAACTGATGACAAACGAATACCAGAAAACCAAAAAAACTGACCCAGCCAATACGTCTTTGGTAAAGCAGTGCAAAACGATAAATGTTTTCCAGAAGATAAAGGCCATACACCAGTGCAGTAATATGGATTGCAAGCACAATAGTTGAAATATAAGATATACAGAATAAAGCGTTGTCAATATGCGAGTATCTGAACAGATCAGGAAATAACAAAACCTTAACAGCAACAGCTAATGATAACAGGAAAAAAATCATTCCCGCAGAAAGCCATCTGTGGGAGGGCTTATCTGACCAGCCATGCTCTCCCAGTATAACTTCAAACAAAAGCAGTACCGGGGCAATATTGAAAAAATACAAGGAAAGAATCAGTTGATTATTATGCTCAACTCCAGAAAAGAGTGTCAGACCGGAAAAGAGAGCACCGACAAGAGATGTGATGATTACCAGCAGATTGCGTAACATTAATAACTTTTTGAGATTTAATATTTGCATTTGCAGCTTTTACCCTTAAAAAAGTTTTGAGACCGGAAATTCGATCCAATCAATACATTAAAAAAGGAAAAATAATTCCTAACAGTAGTGTCCGGTTAATTTAACAAAAGATTACTG